>CAZEET010000030.1:0-11701 GCA_964511325.1 uncultured Candidatus Bathyarchaeia archaeon
CGATCACCTTCTCCCCCTTCAAGCCCTCGCCAGCCGCGATGACGGCTGCCTCCAAGGCGGCTTTTACGCCTTCGCCGAAGATCAATAGGCCCTCCCTTATGCCCCTCCGATCTTGGATTGGGAGCTCCACCCGCTCCAGGGGTTTGACGCCCATCTTCTTCATCTTCTTCTTAACATCATCGCTGTAGGTGAACTCGGTGACGCTGATCACGGGGACGGATCCCTTCAAGATCTCCGCGATCCTAAGGGCCGACTTTCCTCCCCTGCTGGCGACGACGACGGCCTTTATGTCTCCCTCTTGAACCCTCTCCACCACAGCCTTAACAAGCTCCTCAAACTCCCCTTCCTCTAGGTATATGATCTCACCTCTTCTCACTGAGATCACCATCAAGACGTCTCCGAAACACCCTAAAACCTTTACCGGAGGAGTTGATTGAGATATACGCCTCTGGAGACGGAAGCCATGGATTCGAGGATAAGCCTCCTCCTCATACTCCTCATGGGTCTACAACCCTCATCAATGAGGATTGAGGGAGTTGCGGTGGATCAGCTGGGTAGACCCCTAAGTGGGGTGACGCTGCATATCTTCCACGGCGGCGTCGAGGTTTCCTCCCTTCCCCTCGACGAGGATGGCCTTTTCACACTTGAACTGAGGACATCTGGAACCCTATATCTCTACGCCGATGATCCCTCCACCCCCGGCGTTGATTATCTCCCACTCAGGGTTGAAGCCCCCTGGGAGGGGGTGAGAACTCTAATCTTCAGGCCTGCGGCCACCCTCATCGTCGAGGGCTCAGCCCAGTTCATCGACTCCGAGGAACTCCCTTTCTCCACCGTCTTCACAGTTGTGGATTTAGAGGGCAAGCCCATAGAGGTGGATGGCCTGCCCCTCATCTATGGCGAAGGGGAGGATTCGCTTACACCGCTTCTAGGCTTAAACGAGGATGTTATCACCGTTCCAGCTGGGATGCCTATAGGGATATCGGTGAACTGCACGGTTCTCCTAGGCTCAGCCCTGGTAACACGCTCCTTCCCGCTGATAAGGGAGCCTTTGAAGCTTGCTAGGGGCGAGGTTAGAAGCGTTGATCTCCCAGCGGCCTCCATGCCCCTAAACCTCGACTTGGTAGAGAGACTGCTTAGAAGCATCTCCGAGAGACTTGAAGAGATGAGGATTGAGGGCTTCTACCTGGAGGCTGAGGAAGCTAAAATGAGGGAGGCCTTATCCCTCCTCGAGGAGGCGAGATATCTTGGCGCTGAAGGCCTATACATCGAGAGCTTTGACGCCGCTAGGAGATGCTATCTCAACCTCCAGGCCCTCGATTTGAGGCTTAGGCATCTACGCCTTGACGCCTCTACCTCCGTATATCTGCTCCTAGCCTTCCTTTCCTCCACGTCAACTCTAACCGCCTTACTTCTCGTGGAGAGGTGGCGGAGTAGGCTGGCCGCCGCTCTAACTCTCTATCTCCTCAGCCTGGCGGCGTTGAGGTGGAGCTATCCAGGTTTCCAACTCGTATCTCCAGGGATCCTCGCCTCAAGCTTCATCGCCGCCCTCTCAGCAGCCCTTCTCATCCTCTATCTCCTCAGCCACATCACTCCAAAGGCTAGGGGCGATGGCCATATACCGGTGAGGAATCTCATAGGACCTATCATATCCATCGCGAGGCGTAACCTCAGAAGGCGTAGGCTGAGGACGCTTCTCATGTTGATGTCTCTTATGATCCTAATCGCCAGCTTCGTCTCCCTCACCAGCATCTCCACCGGCTACGGCCTCACATCGAGGAGAATTGGAAGATCAAACTGGAGAGGAGTGCTCATAAGATCCAAAGGCGTCATGATCCAGAGCCTCGAAGCCACCGTAGATTGGCTATTAGATCAGCCGGGCGTAGAGGCCGTAGCCCCTAAAGCTGAGAGCATGGCTATTCCAAATCCCCATGCCTACCTCAAGGGTTATCCCATCTATGGCATAATAGGCGTAGACCCCGAGACTGAGAGCTGGGCCAGCGGCCTTGAGGACATCATCATCGAGGGCTGTCTCCCCTCACCAGATGGCTTAGCGATAAGCTCCGAGTTGGCTGAAGAGCTGGAGCTGAGGATCGGCGACAGGGTAACCCTCTTCGGCTGGACGCTGACGTTGGAAGGGGTGCTCAGCGATGAGGGTTTAAGGCGGCTGAGGGAGGTGGATGGCTCCCACTACCTACCGGAGAAGTTGGTGAATATAAGCCCCGAAGGCGAGCCACCTAACTTCGTCCCCACTCCATGTGAGCCTGGAGAGGTTGTTATCCTCCATATATCCAGGGCTCTCATGGTTCCCCTCATCTCCCCTTCCAGGCTCTCAGTGAAGCTCTCCGGAGACGTCGACATAGAAGCCTTCGCCTCTAGGATGGCCCTGGAGAGGGGGTTCAAGGCGTATGCCTCAACGGGTGGAGCCATCTATCTCTATCAGTTGGCCTCCTACCTTGAAGGTAGGGGGTTACCCCTCCTCATACCCTGGGTGATACTGCTGCTGAACATCGCCTCCATAACCCTCAGCGCTTTAAGGGAGCGGCGGTGGGAGGTCTCTATACTCTCAGCCATAGGCTTAAATCCGACCCAGATATCCACCGTCTTCCTCGTCGAGGCGGCGATCTGGGGCTTCGTAGGAGGAGGTCTAGGCCATCTCATCGGCCTCACCCTCTATAGATTGCTCAGCCTCCTAGGGATTCCGCTAAGCGTATATCAGAAGGTCTCAGCCCTATGGTGCCTTGCCTCCCTAGCCCTCAGCTCAAGCGTCGCTCTCGTCGGGGCAGCCGTCGCCCTGAAGGCCTCCGTCGTATTCACCCCCTCCCTCATGCGTAGATGGAGGCCGAGAGGCGAAGAGGAGACTTGGGTCATACCCATACCCATAAGGCTTCGACCTGGAGAGGAGAGTGAGTTCGTAGACTACGTCGCATCTAGGCTCCACGCTCTCAGGGGAGGGTTGGTTAAGAAGACAAGTCTCATAAGGATCCATCAACTCGATGGCGCTTATGAGATAGAGTTCATCTATAAATCCGCTGGGCAAGCCCTCGATTCCTTCTACACGAGGAATAGACTCAGAGTTGAGGATGGCTCTGTAACTCTAACATCAATGGGCGCCGAAAGCTGGGTCTATGAAGTTGGATCGCTGCTGAGGAAGATCGCCGTGGAGTGGGCCTCAGAGAGAGCCTCTATTTCGCCTCTACCTTCTCAACTCGGCCATCCCTCAGCCAGACGACCCTATCACTCCCCCTAATCATCTCCACGTCATGGGTCGCGGCGATGATGGTCACTCCTCTCTCCCTATTGAGTCTCCGGAGAAGTCCTATGATGCGGCGCCCTGTCTCATGGTCGAGATTCCCCGTTGGCTCGTCGGCGAGTATGATATCGGGATCGTTGACCATAGCCCTGGCGATGGCAACCCGCTGCTGCTGACCGGCTGAGAGCTCCGAGGGTAGATGCCTCAATCTATCGCCGAGGCCTACAAGCCTTAGGAGCTCCTCAGCCTTCTTTAACCCCTCCTCCCATGGGAGACCTGCGAAGACCGTTGGAAGCGCCACATTCTCCAGGGCTGTTAGGACGCCGATGAGATTGAAGTTCTGGAAGATATAGCCTATCTTACGGCATCTCAGCCAAGCAAGCTCATAGGCATCCAGCTCTGCGAGGTCTACGCCGTCGACATAGACCTTTCCCCTCGTCGGTCTATCTAGGCCGCCGATAAGGTTGAAGAGGGTTGTCTTCCCCGAGCCAGATGGACCGACGATGGAGACGTATTCTCCTCGGTAGAACTCCAGATCGACGCCGTCTAGGGCTTTGATGATAGTGCCAGCCATATCATAGTATCTCGCCAGGTCTACAACCTCTATGAGAGGCTCAGATCTCATATCTCAACGCCTCCACCGGGCTCAACTTCATAGCTCTATAAGCCGGATATAGGGAGGAAACTATGGAGATGAGGGTTGAGAGCAGCAGGGTGAAGGAGAGGCCGAGATAGCTGACGCCGATGAGTGGGGTGAGGGAATTGGAGATAAGGGTGGATACGACGCCCAATAGGATGCCGATCCCCCCTCCAATGAGGCCCTGAACCAATGCCTCCATGATAAGGAGCAGGAAGACATGTCGATCAAGGGCTCCAAGACATTTGAGAACCCCGATCTCCCTATATCTCTCATAGACGGAGATGAGCATAACCGTCGCCATCGAGACCGCCGCCACCACGACGGCGACGGAGAGCAGCCAAAGCCTATAGATTCCGAGGGTCTCCTCTGCTCCATTCCTCATCAACGCTATATAGGCGTAGAAGGCTGAGGCGAGGGAGATGGAGGCGATGTTCACAGGGGCCTGCCCCCTGCCCCTTATGTATCTCAGGCTTAGCCTGAAGGCATCGGTGAGGCCGAAGTGAGTTGAGTTGTCGGTCAATAAGATCCCTTCCAGGGCCTAGTTAGCCTCCTCCCACTCCTCCCAGTCTCCCTCTCCCCACTCCTCTTCCCATTCCTCCCACTCTTCCTCAATCCACCCCTCCTCCCCCTCCAGGTCTAGGCAATCATAGCATAATAGTCTCTTAGGATCTCCACATTCATCGCAGAACTTGGCTCCACAGCGGGAGCATTCATAGAGGGTGATGGCCTCCATACCGCAGATGTCGCAGATCGGCATCTCCTCCCCCAGTGAAATGGGAGGGCCTCCATCAGCTTATAAAGGTTTAGCGACCTCCTCTAAGGGGGCATGGCCATAGGGCGATTCCAGGTTATGGCGATGCTCCAGGCTGCCAGGGCCTATAGGCTTGGCCTCCCCCTCGAATCCTCCTTCAGCTGGGGGCTTAACAGGGCAATCTTCTACGCAGCCGCCAAGAGGGGTTTCAGGAGGCTCAAGATGCCTAGAAGGCCGAAGGAGGATACGCTTAAGAGGCCCATGCTGGAGAAACGGGGCGTCTTCTATCTAGGCGATGAGATGGCCTATAAGGCCGAGATAAACGAAGTCCTCTACTTCATCATCGGAGGAAAACCTCAGACGGCTGAGGATTTTAAGAGGGAGATCGCAAGACGCTTCGGCGAAGCCTTCGACGACGCCTGGAGGGAGGCTCTGGAGATCGTCGACGGCTACGATAAAGAGACACTACTATCCCAAAGGAGATTCTACGAGGAGGTCTACAAGCCTAGGAGAGATATCCTAGCTGAGGGATGGACGAGGCTGGTGAAGGAGAGGAGAGGAAGCTCTACCTCCTCCTAAGGAGCTCCTCGAGATATTCTGGAAGCATCTCCCCCTCTCGGGGTATTCTCACTCCCCTACCCGCCTCTCTTATAGCCTCTATGAGAGAGACGGCGAAGAAGGAGAGAACCGTGAGGACGAGGGGGGAGAGCAATAGGAAAGCTATAAGCATCTCCCAGCTCTCCATTCCAATTTCCGCAGCTGAACGGCGGAAATAAAACCTTACGTCGACACCATTTTAACATCCAAAGCGAATTATCCAAGGAGATGAGACTTCACATAAGTGAAGGTGAGTATAAGCGTCGAATAGAGCGGGTTAGGGAGGAGCTGGAGAAACGAAACCTGGATGCACTGCTTTTAACCAATCCGAAGCATATCTTCTATCTCACCGGCTACACCCATATACCAACCGAGAGACCCGCCCTACTGCTGGTTCCAAGGGAGGGGGAGCTCGCCTTTCTAGGTCCCCTGCTGGAGGAGGATCACCTAAGGCATCAGACAAGGCTTATAGGGGAGGTGAGAACCTACTTCGACTACCCTGGGGAGCGTCATCCCATAGAGCTCTTTGCCGAGTGGCTCACGGAGATGGGCTACGCTAAGGCGAGGCTGGGGGCCGACAACCCCGCTGGAGCCTCAGGCATCTACGGCTATGTGGGGCCTCCGCTGAGCGAGAAGCTGCCCAAAGCCACCTTCGAAAAGGCTGGGGACATCATATGGGAGATGCGCCTAATCAAATCCGATGAGGAGATAGCCCTCATAAGGGAGAGCGCAAAGTGGGGGAACCTCGCCCATAAGCTGCTACAAGATTACACGGCTCCAGGCCTATGGGATGTAGAGGTTTCCCTCATGGCGTCGTTGGAGGCGTCATCGGTGATGAAGAAGGCCCTCGGCGTCGAATATGTCCCTACAAGGGCGGGAAGACCTCCCGCCTATGCAGGCTTCAGGGGTCAGGTGGGCTGGAAGTCGGCGATGCCCCACTCCATAGGGATAGGACGCGAGATCAGGGTTGGCGATGTCCTGATAACCGGGGCTGGAGCTGATGTAGGAGGCTACAGCAGCGAGCTGGAGAGAACCTTGATCGTGGGGAAGCCCACGGATAGGCAACGTAGACTCTTTGAGGTGATGCTGAAGGCTCAGGAGGCAGCCCTAGAGGCAATGGGCCCTGGGGTGAGATGCTGCGACGTTGACAGGGCTGCTAGGAAGATAATCATCGACGCCGGATATGGGGATTACATGCGTCACCACACCGGTCATGGCATAGGCCTAGACGGTCATGAACCTCCATGGCTTGATATAGGTAACGAGGAGAGGCTTAGACCGGGGATGGTGGTGAGCTGCGAGCCGGGCATCTACATACCAGGCTTCGCGGGTTTCAGACACTCGGATACGGTGTTGATCACCGAGGATGGAGCAGAGAGGATGACATACTACCCGAGAGACTTGGAGAGCCTCACGATCCCCGTTTAGCCCTTATATAGGCCGAGGGCGAAGCCTGAGGCGAAGCCGAAGCCCAGTAGATTAGATGCTTCAAGGATCACCTCCTGTAACTCCACCGCCCTGGAGAGAAGGGATGAGAGGGATCTCTCAAGTGCATGATAATTTATAGTGATGATCCCCTCCCACTGGAGATACTGTAGGGTCATGAGGAGGGATCCCAGGGAGAAGAGGATGATCCTTCCCACCTTTTTCAGGGCGTAGCCTGAGGCATATCCTATGACGCCGCCTATGGCTGTAGACTTGACCGCCGGATTTGAGAGGAGGGTGGGGAGATCTATAGTCATGCCTCTAGGTTAAACTCTTCGCCCTCTTTAAAACCTTTTATGGAGCGAGAAAAAGGTGTAGAACTACCTAACTCTCTCCAGATATAGGACGTTGTTGATGACGGATGTTTTCACCTTATCTTTCAAACCACGAACCTCGATCCTCTTGTTCAGCTGCATCCTCACATAGTTTGGATTCTTACCCTCAACCTTCACCTCCACGACATCCTTATTTGACTCTAGGAACGCATCTATGATAGGATCATATTTGCTTCCCTTTCTATATTTTCTTCTCGGTTTGCTCTCAACAGGCTTCAACGTATACTTCAGCCCCTTCATGATGACGCCCAAAAAGAAGGTTTCATGTCAATTATATATAATTGACCCCTCTACCCTTTTAAAATATCGAGTATTCCCTCTAAAGCTCCTTTAGCCTTCTCATAAGTCTCCTGAGTTATTGAACCCTCGTTCAGTAGCTCCTCCAAGCCCTTCATCATCTCCTCTATGGAGCTCTCCAACTCCTCCTCATCCATGCCCAGGGCCGTAGACAGCTTATTCAGATAGTTCACCTCAGCTCTCAGCCGTTCCGTCTCTTCACCGAGCTTTTCCACATCCCATTTATAGGCGGGGGCCTTAACCTTATACTCCTCCTCGGAGGCGTCTCCTATGGCCCTCCTAATCTCAAGCTCCTCAAGTTTCATCTTAGCCTCTATCAATCTCCCCTCCAACTCCTCCAGCTGCATCCTACGTCTCTCCAGTAGTCCCCTCCGCTCCGAGAGCCATCTCTCACCTTTCTCTGTATAGTGGCTCAACAGCCGCTTGAAGGCCTCCTCCTTCATTTCCCCATCTAACAGCATTCTAACCATCCTCATCCTGATGGAGAGGTTCTTAGCCACCTCCCTCATAACCTCCTCCAGGGGTGGAGGAGGTGTAAATACCTTGGCCATCTCCTCCGCAGCTTCCACGACCTCCATCCCCTCCTCTAACTCTTCAAAGCCTTCCTCCTCTCCCTCTTTCTCGACATTCTCCTCACTCTCTTCAAGAGTGTTTTTCTCCTCAATTTCCGTCGTCTCTTCCATCTCCTCACCCTCCTCAGTCGACCCCTCTTCTTCGAATTCGACCTTGTAGAGGGGATACCCACAGTTGAGGCAGTAGAGCGTCTTCGGAACCATCTCATGGCAACTGGGGCATCTAACGAGATCACCAGTTGACTCCACTTCCATCTTCTCCCCTGGTAGAAGGGGGCTTCAAGGAAGTGGTTCAACCTTTTTAGAGCCCTCTTTCAAGGAATATATCAATAAATTCCCATTTAATCCCCTAGATTTTCCAATATGATCTAAGAAGTCCGGATGCTCGCCTACGTCTAGAGAATAAAGCGTTAAACTTCCCTCTCCTCTCTCATCCCTCTTTAAAGTTTGAGCGTAAGGGGGATCGTAATCCCTTAATTGGGGTGAACCTAAAATCCCTGAAACTTCTCATTAAAGGGTGGGAAGTCCACTGTCAGGGGATGTTGAAGGATACTTAGAGCGCTCGGCGCGTGGGGCCTTCATCTTACTGATAGGAAAGATTCTCTCCACGGCCTTCTCGGCCCTAGCCGTCATTCTCATAGCGAGGCTGATAGGCTCAAGGGCTTACGGCCATGTCTCCATGGCGATGATACCCGTTTCTATCGCTGTTCTCCTCTCAGATCCAGGCGTCTCAGCCGGGTTAACGAGGCATATAGCATACTACATGGCCGTGAGGAGACAGGGTGATATACCGCCCCTGCTAAAGGCGGGGCTTGGTTTAAATCTCCTCCTCAGCCTTCTCTTCAGCCTCCTCATCTATCTCCTCTCATCCTCCATCTCAGGGCTCTTCAACGAGCCAGCTATAGAGGGCCTAATAAGGTTCGCCTCTCTCTACATCGTCGTCAATACGCTTCTCATGACATCTCAAGCCGTCTTCACAGGCTTCGAGAGGATGGAGCTCTACACCCTCACCTCAGTTGTCTACTCGATTCTCCGCTGCATCTTCTCCATAATCCTCATCCTCATAGGCCTCGGGGCCCTCGGAGCTATAGCTGGAAATGTCTCCGCGACGGCCCTCTCCGCTCTACTAGCCATTCTACTCATTATCCCCTACCTCAGACATTCTTCGAATGGTTCTCTGGATATCCCCACGGCGACATCTCTCCTTCTATCCTATGGATCTCCCCTCTTCGTATCGAATCTCCTCACCGTGGGACTTAACCAGCTCTATAGCTTCCTCCTCGCCTCTCACGTGGAGGCCTATGTCATGGGGAACTATCAGGCTGCCGTCAACTTCTCAGCCCTATTAGGACTACTAACCGTGCCGATAACCACCGCTCTCTTTCCCCTTTTCTCGAAGCTGGATAGAGGGATGCTGAAGGAGGCCTTCCAGATCTCGGTGAAGTACACCGCCTTCCTCCTAATCCCGGCGACCCTGCTACTAGTCGCCGTCTCCAGAGAGGTTGTCTGGATCGTCTATGGAGAGAGTTACCAACTGGCCTCGAGGTATTTGGCCCTCTATCTCCTCAACTTCCTCTTTATAGGCCTTGGAGGTCTAAGCGTAGCAAATCTCCTTAACGGGCAGGGTGAGACCAAGGTGGTTCTCCACATGCGCCTCCTAAATCTCCTGTTAGGCTTACCTCTAGCCGTGTTTCTCATACCTAGATTCGGAGTTATAGGTCTCATAGCCACGTTGATCATCTCCCCTAGGCTTGGCCTTCTTTATGGTCTATACTGGATATGGAGGAACTATGGCTTTACGGTTGACTTCAAATCCTCGTGTAAGATATATCTCTCAGCTGGTGCAACCTTTCTCACCGTTTGGCTCCTCCTAATCTCCCTACATCTATATCCTTGGGCATCTCTTCTATTGGGGGCATCCCTCTACATCTTGCTCTACATCCTCTTCACCGTCATCTTTAGACTGCTTGATGATCGTGATCTAAGGAATCTCAGGAGGATGGTGAGGGCCTTAGGCCCCCTATCAACCATCTTTAATCCCCTCCTCTCCCTTCTGGAGACCCTCCTCGGTGGATTAATCCCCAGTTAGCCCTTCCCCAGATTGAGGCGGATGTTCTCTCTCTTTCCCCGGAAGTAATTAGGGTGATCTCAGCCGCCTCTATTATAGTCTCTAAAAGGGCGACTAGCTTCATCTTCTAAGCACTCGTAGAAGAGTTCCCTCTATCATCTTCATCTTCGCATCGATGCGGCAGAGAACCACCTTCATCACGGTCTCCTCATTCACCAATCCCATCTTGACAGCGAGGTTGAAACGTCGATCGGATGAGAAGAGTAGATCCACCATCCTTCTGATCCTCAGGGAGTTCCCCAGCGTCTCGCCTAGTTGCCTCCTCCACTCTTCCTCGTATAGCCCTAGGGGTTCTCCCTCTAGGAGGTATCGAGCGATGGCTCGACCCGCGATCCTGCCGCAGATTAGGGCCGGTGGAATCCCTCCACCGACGGAGGGTATCGTCTGCCCCGCGGCGTCGCCGACGGCTAGTATGTCAGCTCCATAGGTTTTCCTTAGGGGGCCGCTGACGGGTATGAAGCCCACCTTCACCGCCGTCGACTTCGCCCCCCTTAATCTCTCAGAGGCATCGGGATGCTTCTTCACAAATCTATCGAAGTAGTCTCTAATGCGGAGTCCGGGCTTCATGTAGGGGGCTCTGGCGCCTATGCCGACGTTGGCTATATCTCGCCCCTTAGGGATGATCCAGGCGTAGGTTCCAGGGGCGTAGTGTTCACCGAAGTACATCTCGATGGTTGATGGATCCTGATCTACGTCAACCATCTCATGTTGATATCCCACGGCGTAGTCGTAGGGATCCCTGGGGACGGGGAGGCCTCCCCTCCTAGCCATCAGCGAGTAGGCTCCATCGGCTGCCACCACCACCTTGGCTGAGACCTCTGAAATACTACCTGAATGTTTTAGGAGTATCCCCCTCCCCGTGAGGGCTATCGCCTTGGCGTTGGGCATAAGCTCAGCTCCAGCCCTGGCGGCCTCGACGGCGAGATATTTATCGTAGAGCTTCCTCTCCACGACCACCCCTTTGAAGGGTATGGAGACTTCAAAGCCCCCTGGAAAGCTGAATCTAACTCTACTAGTCCTATTGAGGATACACCATCCAGGGGGGTCGAAGAGGGCTTCGAGATCCTCAGCCTTTGGGGCGAGCCTCCTCATCTCCTCAAGGCTTGGGATGAACTCTCCGCATTTATCGGGAACCCCTATCTCCAAGCTTCTATCGATTAGGAGAACCCTCAGACCTCTGGAGGCCGCCTCTCTCGCCGTGAGTGAGCCTGCTGGCCCCGCCCCAACGACGATGATGTCATAATCCCTCTCCTCCTCTACTTGGCTCAGGGGCTACACCTCCATCTTCAGGTAGTATATGTCGACGAGATGTAGGAGGCATTCTAAGGGCGGTGAGGATTTAAAGCCTCTTAAGGCCTCTCTACACTTCTCGGCGTATAGCCGCATCTTCTCCACAGCCCTCTCTAGGGCCTTGGACTGGATGTAGATCCTCCTCACCTCATCCGCCTCTAGGAGGCTTCCCCTCTCATAGGCCTGTAAGAGGCTTTCCCGCTCAGCCTCCGTTATGCTGGAGGATTCAAGGGCGTAGATGAGGGGGAGGGTGACATCGCCGTTCACCAGGTCGTTTAGGGCTTCATCGCCGTTTAGGATGCCCTGTATGTCATCCCTTATCTGATAGGCGACGCCGAAGCATCTACCGAAGC
>CAZEET010000031.1:0-11456 GCA_964511325.1 uncultured Candidatus Bathyarchaeia archaeon
CCTCCATCCTCCTCCGCTGCTCACGGAGCTCCTCCAATCGCCTCATCCATCCCTCTTCCCGCCTCCTGGAGATTTGTCTCAGCCTCTCCGTGAGGCCTCTTAAAGCGAGTTTTGCGTCTCCTCTCACCCTAAGCGAGGCCTCCACATTCTTGTCGAACTCGCTGGGATCTATGTCGATGTGGATCACCCTGGCTCCCGTGAACTCCTCCACCCTGCCTGTCGTCCGATCCGAGAATCTCGCCCCCACAGCTAGGAGGACATCGGCCTCTGGAATGAGGTGGTTCGCCTCCCAGGTTCCATGCATTCCGCACATGCCGATGTGGAGTGGATGGCCGCTGGGTATGGCTCCCTTACCCATCAGCGTCGTCGCCACCGGAGCCATGAGGAGCTCCGCCAGCTCTAGGAGTTCCCCACAGGCGTTGGAGGCTATGACTCCTCCGCCGGCGAGGATGATAGGCCTCTCAGCCTTAGCTAGAAGCGTCGCAGCCCTATCCAGCTCTCTCTCATCCGGCTCGGGGTTGATGTGATAGCCCTTAAGCTCTATATGCTCGGGGAACTCTATCTCCTCGACATTTGTCTGGGCATCCTTTGGAAGGTCGACGAGGACCACGCCTCTCCTGCCGGTGGAGGCGATGTAGAGGGCCGTCTTAACGGCGTAGGGTATCTCCCTCGCCCTCCGAACCTGTATGTTATGCTTCGTGATGGACGCTGTCACGCCGATGATGTCAACCTCTTGGAAGGCATCGGTTCCGATCATCGATGTTGGAACCTGACCTGTGAAGGCTACTACGGGTGAGGAGTCGATGTTGGCGGTGGCGAGGCCCGTTACGAGATTCGTGGCTCCAGGCCCAGAGGTGGCGAGGCAGACGCCGACTCGGCCGCTTGCCCTCGCATAGCCGTCGGCCATATGAGCCGCTCCCTGCTCATGCCTCGCCAATACGAAGCGTATGTCAGCATCATATAAGGCGTCGCAGATGGGTATCACGGCTCCGCCGGGGACTCCGAAGAGGGTATCAACACCCTCCCGCTCCAACGCCTTAACGAAGGCCTCAGCTCCGCTCATCTCAGCCATCTAAAACACCTCCCAACGTCCTCTTCCCGTTTTCCTGAAGGTTTCCATAGAAGCTCTGGGCGCCCTTGGCGCCGTATCTCAGGTGGGGTCTCCTGGGATTAGATAAAGCAATACCCCACTTCGCCCATCCCCCTCGCCTGGGGTCTGAGAAAACGATACACTCCTGCGACCCCCATGCTGGGTTAGGGTGAAAAGCATATAGAGGATAAAAGCTTTACCCTCTCAGCCCTTCACCCTCTCCATTATCTCCTTCCAATTCATGATCCCCTTTGGATGGGGATGCCGTTTCATGGATGCTATCTCCCTCAGCTCCTCATCCTCCGTGAGTAAGATGGCGTCGTTGACGATGGCTGAGGCGTATATCAATCTATCGAAGTAGTCTCTCAACCCCGCCTCCATGAGTAGTCTATCGGCGATCTCCTCGATCTCTGGATCCGTGAGCGTCGTCATCTTCAGTCTCTCATCGAATTGTAAGGCTTTAAGCCCCATCCTATAGGCCTCTAAAAGCCCTTCGACTCGCTCCTCGCCCCTCCGGATTAATCTCAGGATGAGCCATTTTGCCTCCACTAACGATACCGGATTATATAGTGCGTGGAATCTCTCAAGCAGCCTCGGGAGGAGTTCCTCGAATCGTAGCAACTTCACATCTATGCCGAAGAGGGGGAGGAGATAGGTTGTGTCTAGGAGCAGCCTATCCATATATCCCCCTCTCCCGCTGTATCTCCTCGCTCAGCCTCTCAGCTTCCTCAGGGGTTAATTCAACGATCCCGGCTCTAATGACGTCTTCTATGGAGGGTATCGCCTCTATGATGAGGCGCCTCCCCTCGATCCAAGCCCTCGCCTTCCCGCCTTCCCGTAAGCCAATACGCCTCCTAACCTCCGCCGTTGTATATATCTCCCCCCTCTTACCGACTCTCAACGCAATCTCAGACATATAATAATCTCGGAGAAAAGAAGTTCCTCGGAATATAAATAAATTTCTGAAGAAGGGTCACTCCACGATCTTATAGACGATGTCTCCCTCCCTCACCCTCTCAACAACCTTAAGCCCCACGAGGTCTCCAGGCTTAGCCTCCTCCACAGCCTCATGCTCGATCTGCATAGAGTCAACGGTCTGTTCAAAGTTTGTTGTATGCCCTTTGATGGCGATGCGATCCCCAACCCTTAGGGGAGCTGTAATCCTAATCACCGCCACCCCGATGCGTGTGTAGTAGTGGGTGACCTCCCCCACCTTCTCCAATCGGGACATGGTTAAAGAGTGGTGGATGAGTGTAAAAAGGTTTCACACCCTTACGATCCTGAATCCCGCGTGTCTTTGATTCAAAAATTTAAGGGCGTCGACGAGGTGAATTGCCGCCCTAACAGCAGCACTCCTTCTTCTCCTCTTCCTCGCAGCAGGGCGGCTTCTCCTTCTCCTCCTTCTCGGCGCAGCATGGCTTCTCTGACATGGTGGAGGTCTTTATGTCGTTATGTTTAAAAAATTTTATGTTAAGAAAATCTTACAGTAAATTTGATCTGTCAAGAGGTTAGTTTATCCTAATAATTCATCATAGGCCGCCGAACCCTTTAAGGTGTGGAGACCTCTTTATAAGTGGATTGGGTTTCCTAATTCATCTTCGATGCTCTAAATGTGGAGCCGTCTATGATGCCGATAGGGTTCAGGGGGTCTGCCCTCGATGTGGTAAACCCCTCTTAGCCATGTATGATCTGGAGAGGGCCTCAAGCCTTCTAGATAGGGCGGCGCTGAGGGGGAGGCCTCCATCGCTCTGGAGGTATAGGGAGCTTCTACCCGTTAGGGATGATCGCTTCATCGTCTCCCTCGGCGAGGGCTGTACTCCACTGTTGAAGGCTGAGAGGCTAGGGAGGCACCTCGGTCTAAGACATCTCTGGATTAAGGATGAGGGCTTAAATCCCACTGGAACCTTCAAGGCCCGCGGCCTGTCCGTTGCGGTCTCTAGAGCCTTGGAGTTAGGCGTAAAGCAGTTGGCTATACCCTCAGCTGGGAATGCCGCTGCAGCCCTCGCGGCTTATGGCGCCAAAGCCGGATTGGAGGTTCATGTCTATATGCCTCGTGATGCGCCTAGGGTGAACATCGTCGAGGCCAAAGCTTATGGGGCTGACGTCACCTTGGTCGACGGCCTCATTACCGATGCTTCGAGGTTGTTGGAGGCGAGGGCTGAGAGGGAGGGGTGGATGGTGGTCTCGACGCTTAAGGAGCCCTATCGATTGGAGGGGAAGAAGACGATGGGCTTTGAGTTGGCGGAGCAGATGGATTGGAGACTGCCCGATGTCATCCTCTATCCCACCGGAGGCGGCACAGGTCTCATAGGGATGTGGAAGGGCTTCCAAGAGCTCCAAGATATGGGATGGATCGATGAGCATAGACCCCGAATGGTCTCGGTTCAATCATCGGGATGCGCACCGATAGTCGAAGCCTTCAAGAAAGGCCGCGAGGAGGCTGAGCCCTGGCCTGGAGCCAAGACCATTGCATCTGGTTTGAGGGTTCCAAAGGCCCTTGGGGATTTCCTCATCCTCAGAGTTCTGAGGGAGAGCCGTGGAACAGCCGTCGCCGTGAGCGACGACGAGATCCTTAACGCCATGAAGTTGATGGCCAAACTTGAAGGAGTCTTCCCCTGCCCAGAGGGGGCCGCAACCCTCGCCGGTTTAAGACATCTCATCGACGAGGGATGGATAGACTCAGATGAGCGTACAGTCCTCTTCAACACCGGAACAGGCTTGAAGTACACCCATCTACTGGAGGCCACACGGTGAATTGATCTGATAGTGGCTGTCAGAGAGAGGAGGTTGAAGATTTATCTTAGGGGTCTACCCCACCCATAGGATGAAGACCGCTAAGGCCTTCTCCCCAGGGCATCTCACAGGCATCTTCCAGATATGCGACGAGCCTGAAGATCCCTTGAGGAAGGGGGCGAGGGGAGCCGGCGTCTCCATAGAGCGAGGAGTATACACCACCCTCACCATAGAGCCGGCTCCAAGGGCATCGTATATCATAAGGATTAATGGCCGAGAGGTGGAGGCTCCCGTCTCAGAGTGGGTTCTCAATCATCTCCTCAAACTCGCCTCGAGACCCTACAGGGTTGTAGTGGATCATAAGGTTGAGATTCCCATCGGAGCTGGCTTCAGCTCCAGCGGCGCCGGAGCCCTCAGCCTGGCCCTCGCCCTCAAAGAGGCGCTAGACCTCGACATCACCACCCTGGAGGCTGCTCAGGTGGCCCATAGGGCCGAGATCGAATGCCGGACGGGTTTAGGCTCCGTCCTCGCATGTCTCACCGGAGGGATAGGCATCACCATCGAGCCTGGAGCACCTGGAGTTGGTAGACCCGTTAGATTTGATCCCCAAGGCCTGGTGGTTGTCTATCTCAATTTCGGCTCCATACTGACACCTGGCATCCTCTCAGACCCAATTCTAAGGGGGAGGATAAACGAGCTTGGAGGCCGACTCGTAGAGGAGCTCCATAGAGATTGGAGTCCCAGGCGCTTCATGAAGCTCTCAAGACGCTTCGCGGAGCATCTCACCCTCATAACGCCGAGGCTGAGAAGGATATTTGAACGGGTTAACGAGGCTGGATTACCTTGCACCATGGCGATGCTGGGTGAAACCCTCTTCGCGGTCGTGGAGGAGAATGAGGCTGAGAGGCTCATGAGGGTTCTGAGGGAGGCCTCGCATCGGAGGCCCATCATGGTGGGGATAGATGTGGAAGGTGCGAGGATAATAGAGTCCTGAAAGGGGTTTCTTCCTCACCTTTTCATGTTTCACCGGAGAATCTCGATTTAGACATGGTTTTATAGCTCTTCGTTCAACCATTAGGTCGCCATGGCTGAGAGGAGTCGGTCTAAAGCTTCGGTTATAGAGGCCTTAATGAACTTCGCCACCGTTGAGGAGATGGCCTCAAAGCCCAGGATCAAGTGGAAGCGAGATCCTAAAGGCGTGATCCCACTTTGGATCGCCGACCCCGACTTCCATGTCGCCCCTGAGATCAAGGAGGCTCTCATCAAGGCTGTGGAGGAGGAGAGGCTCTTCTACGATGATGACGTCGAGGCGAGGGAGGCGATGGCTGAGAAGATCAGGCGTAGAAATGGCATCGAAGCCACGGCTGACGACATACTCATAACCCAGGGAGTCCTCCCCACCTTCTGGCTCGCCGTCCAATACGCCTGTAAGCCAGGCGATGAGGTGGTCGTCACCGATCCGATGTACTACCCCTTCTATAGAGCCGTGGAGATGACGGGAACCAAACCCCTATACTGGCCGTTGGAGATGGAGGAGGGATACCGCTTCGACATCGAGCGCCTGAAGGAGTTGATAACGCCTAAGACGAAGCTCATCTTCGTCTGCAACCCCCACAACCCCTGTGGAAGGGTGATGACGGAGGAGGAGTTGAGGGGCATAGGGGAGGTAGCCGTTGATCACGGCCTGACGATCCTCGTCGACGAATTGTGGGAGGACATCATCTTCGACGGTCGACGGCATATAACCCTCGCCTCGCTCAGCCCCGAATTCGAGGAGAGAACCATGACGGTCTGGGGCTTCTCCAAGACCTATGGCGTCGCAGGCCTCCAGATGGGATATCTCTGCGCCACAAATAAGGAGATGATGGAGGAGCTCCGAAGCATCGCCCAGGGCCTACTCAGGGGGGCCTCAACGCTGTCGAGGGCCGCCGCCAAGGTGATGCTGGACGACACCCTCAAGTGGTGGCGTGAAGCCCTCATGGAGCATCTACACCGCATCAGAGCCATCTGCGAGAAGCGCTTCGCAGAGATTCCAGGCGTCGAGGTTCCGAAGCTGGAGGGAACCTACCTGATGTTCCCCAAATTCGATTATGGAATGAGCAGCGAGGAGCTGGAGGAGTATCTATTGAAGGAGGCGAGGCTGAGATTCACCGCTGGAAGCCACTTCGGCTCCAAGGGTGAGGGCCATCTAAGGATGTGTATCGCTACCAGTGAGGCCATAATAAACGAGGTCTTCGACAGATTGGAGAAGGCCTTGGAGAAGTTAAGGTAGACCCCTAAGCCCCCTACTCTTTCTGAGTCCCCTCATCTTCTTACCCGCGCTCGTCAAACCCCTATAGACTCTTCCTCTAGGAGGCTTGGTCTCCTGCTTAGGCTTAGAAACCCTTATGCCTTCCTCCCTCGCCCTCGTGATCCACTCCTTGAGCATCTCCACATTCTCCGGATGCGTCGACCTCCGCCTGGGATCGACGGGGACTCCCAGGCGTCTAGCCTCATCGGGTGTGACTCCGGCTTCCTTCAACTCTCCGAGGGAGAAGCCTCTGCCAGCCCTGGTCTTCCGTCCCCGCTTAACTATCGGTGAGATAAGCCTCTCCAAGTTTGGTCACCTATAGGACTTCTGCTTCCTCCTCCGGGCGCCGGGGCCTCCAAACTTCTTAGGCTCCTTCTGTCTGCCGTCTCCCACAAGCATCGAGCGGTCATACTCCCTGAAGAGGTTCATCAGCTTCTTACTCTTAAACCACCTCACCAGCCCTCTGGCGATACCTATCCTGGCGGCCTCAGCCTGGCTTAGGAAGCCTCCCCCCTCCACCTTTACCCTTATGTCAACCCGTTTCACGAACTCGTCTCCGGCGAGGAGGAGAGGCTCCTGGATCTTGTCCCTCGCTATCTGGGGCTGGTAGAGATGGATGGGGATGTTGTTGATGCGCACTCGACCCTTACCCTCGGTGATCAGCACCCTCGCGACAGCCGTCTTGCGCTTTCCAGTCGCCAATATCTGCTTCGGCACCCTTCTATCGCCTCCAGCCTATGCTCTCAGCGATCTCGCCCACGGTGACGTAGGGCCCCCTGAGATTGTTGACATGGGCCTCGGGTATGGTCTCCTTCTCCACATTCCGAAGCTCCTCGGGGACCCCGATGTAAACCTTCAACCTCCTCAGGGCCTTCTTCCCCCTCCACTGCCTGTAGGGGAGCATGCCCCTAATGGTTTTACGCACAAGCCTGTCAGGCCTCCTCCAATGTATAGGCCCCCTCCCCTGTCCACCTACCTCTAGGAACTCCTTATACCGCTTGATGACGCTAAGCCTCTTACCTGAGACCACCACCTTCTCGGCGTTCACGATATCTATCCACTCCCCCTCTAGGAGCCTCTTGGCTACTATACTCGCCATCCGACCCAGGATCAGCCCCGAGGCATCGATGACACTTCTTTTCATCCCAGACACCGTGGACGCACATCGAGTCAAAGGCCAAAACCTAATAAAGGTTTTCTCACCGCCTCATCACCCAAGTGATTGGGCAATGAAAGTCGAAGCCGAGACCACCTATCATAGAGGCAAGATTTCAGGAGATTTATCTTTCTCAAGGTGGTTAATCCGCTGAGAGGCGCTGAAGCTTAAAGAGTTATATTGAGCATCTAGTATCTCTCAGGAGAGGAGGCTTCTAGATTGAGACCCGCCATCATCGTCATCGACATAATAAAGGACTTCACAACGGGCGTCCTCGGAAGCGAGAGGGCGAGAAGCATCATACCAAGGGTTAAGAGACTCCTCGACGAGGCTAGGGGGAGGGGCGTCCCCATAGTCTATGTCACCGACGCCCACATCGAAAACGATAGGGAGTTCCAGCTCTGGCCCAGGCATGCCGTCGATGGAACCGAGGGCGCCGAGATCGTCGAGGAGCTGAGACCCCAGCCAGGGGATTACCACCTGAAGAAGCGTCGATACAGCGCCTTCTACGCCACAGGCCTCGACGCCCTACTCAGGGAGCTGGGCATCGACACTGTCATACTCACCGGCCTTGTGACCAACATCTGCGTCCAGCATACGGCTGCCGACGCCTTCTTCCGGGGCTATAGGGTTGTCGTGGTCGAGGACTGCGTCGAAGCCCTCAGCGATGAGGCTCATAGGAATGCGTTGAGGTATATGCGGGAGATCTACGGCGCCGAGGTCGTCAGTTCCCAGGAGCTCCTAAATCGCCTGGGTGAGGGGTCATGACCGGGTTCTTCATCGCCTCATCGGAGGAGATCAAGGAGGGGAAGACCACTGACATCTACTTCGTCAGAACCAGGCGCATCCTCAAGGCAAAGGGCCTCGACAGGGTGAGGGTCGTCGCGGAGGTGACGGTGAGCAAACTCCCCGACGGCTCACCCTGGGCCGTGCTCTGCGGCGTCGAGGAGGTGGCCCACCTCTTCGAGAATGTCCCCGTCGACGTCTACTCCATGCCTGAGGGAACCATCTTCACGGCGGAGGATGAACGGGGCTTCAGGATGCCCATCATGGTCATCGAGGGTCCCTACTACGAGTTCTGCCACCTGGAGACGCCGCTGCTCGGATTCCTATGCCAGGAATCCGGCGTAGCCACGAGGGCTGCGAGGGTGAGGAGGGCCGCCGGTGAGAAGCTGGTCATAGCCTTCGGCGTACGCCGGATGCATCCAGCCCTAGCTCCAGCCCTCGATCGAGCGGCCTACATCGGAGGACTCGACGCGGTCTCAAGCCTTAAGGGGGCTGAGGTCATCGGTCAAAAACCCGTTGGGACGATGCCCCACGCCCTCATCATCCTCTTCGGAGATCAGGTCGAAGCCTGGAAGGCCTTCGACGAGGTTATGCCCCCAGAGGTTCCAAGGGTCGCCCTGGTTGACACATACTTCGACGAGAAGATAGAGGCCGTAAAGGCCGCTGAGGCCCTTAAGGGGCGTCTATACGGCGTGAGGCTTGACACCCCAGGCTCCAGGCGGGGAGACTTCGCCGAGATCATCCGTGAGGTTCGATGGGAGCTCGACATCAGAGGCTTCAGAGATGTGAAGATATTCGTCTCCGGAGGCCTCACGGAGGAGTCGGTGCGCCGCCTCGGAGAGGCTGGCGCCGACGCCTTTGGGGTGGGAACCTACATCAGCGGCGCCCCGACGATAGACTATGCCATGGACATCGTGGAGGTGGAGGGCAGACCGGCGGCGAAGAGGGGGAAGCTCGGAGGCAAGAAGCAGACGTGGAGATGTCCGGAATGTCTCACATACAGGGTTGAGCCTTGGGATGCCCCGAGGCCTATCTGTAGTCGCTGCGGTAGGGAGATGGAGGCGATGCTGAGGCCTCTGATAAAGGGTGGGAAGATCGTGTCGGCCTTGCCTGAGCCTGGGGAGATTAGGGATTATGTTCTGAGTCAGCTTGGGAGGCTGCCTTAAACTTATTTAACTAAATTTAGGTTTTTTCTAATTAGAAATGTCCAAGAAGAGATATAAGTATCATACCGTGAACCTCCCTGAGCCGCTGGCCGAGAAGATCAGGGAGGTCATCCGAAGCGGCAAGCATGGATATACGAGCATACCCGAATTCGTGAGGAGCGCCGTGAGGAGGTATCTAAGGGAGCTGGGATACCTGGAATGAGGCGTCTATCAACCGGCTTCGGCCCCCTCGACCAGGTGCTGGATGGAGGATTCCCAGCGGGGGGCCTCACCCTCATTTACGGCGAAGCCGGGACGGGGAAGACCATTATAGCGGTTTCCACGATCTCCCAATATCTCGCATCTGATCCCAGGGCCAAGGCCTACTACATCGACGCCGATGGAAAACTCCCCATAGACCTACTACTAGACCTAACGGGAGATGAGGGGGCCCTGCAACGTCTCTACATATGGAGGCCTCAAAGCCTCAGGGAGCAGACCCTCATCGCCGAGAGGCTTCCAGACCTCGCCCATGGAGATCCCATAGTCTTCGACTCCATCACAGGTCTCTACCGCTTGAAGGCCGCTGAGGAAACCTTCAGAGCCAACAAGGAGCTCAACCACCAGCTAGGCTTCCTAGCTGAGGCCGCAAGGCGGGGAGGCTCTCCGATCCTGCTGCTTGGGCAGGTTCACAGCATATTGGAGCCCCCGGGGGGAGTGGAGCCGGTGGCGGATAGGCTGCTTAGATACTGGTGTTCCACCGTCCTCCGCCTAGAGCGGGTGGGGGGTGCCATCCGGAGGGCTGTGAGGGAGAAGCCTAAACCCGAGAGGAGCTGCCTATATCAAATCCATCATGGAGGCCTTATGGAGGCGAAGCGATGAGCGTCGCTCAGCTGATCGCTGAGGCCCTATACCTCTACTTCCCGGCTTATGTAGCCAACGCCGCCCCGGTTCTCTTCGGCGGTGGAAGACCCCTAGATGGAGGACGCCTATGGAGAGACGGAAGACCGATACTGGGAGGTCATAAAACTCTTAGAGGAGTCTTCTCGGCTCTAATCCTCGGAACCCTAACGGGTCTGGCTCAGGCATACATCTCCCAAAATCTCCCAATAGATCTCCCAGGATTCTCTTCCCCCATCGGCCTGCTGCAATCGCTGGGAGCAATCCTCGGAGACCTCTCCACCTCCTTCCTAAAACGACGATTAGGCCTAAAACCCGGATCGATGCTTCCCCTCCTCGACCAGCTCAGCTTCATCCTAGCAGCCATAGCTCTCTCCTATCCCCTACAGAGGCCTACTCCAAGTCAAATCGTCGTAATACTGCTCCTAACCCTCCTCTTGCATCCCCTAACAAATTATGTCGCTTATCTAATTGGGTTGAAGAGAAATCCCTGGTAGAGACAAAAGGATAAATGGATTAAAGGACATTTATCCCTTGATGACTCTCCGCATACAGATCGATGAACGGCTGGAGAGGGAGTTCAGGAGACTCGCCATGCAGAGATTCGGCTATGGTAAGGGTGCCCTAAGCAGGGCGGCTGAGGAGGCTATAATGGATTGGGTTTCAAAGGTGAAGGGAGCTGAGGTTCCCTTCGAGGGCGACCCCGTGGAGGCCATAGATGGACTCCTCTCAGACATCGACATCGACGCCGTGGAGCTTCAGCATCAGGCCATGAAGCTATGGCTTACAAAGGTGTTGGGAGATGTATCTCGTTGATACCAACATCTTCCTAGAAGTTCTGCTGGGGAGGGAGAAAAGGGATCGATGTAAGAGTTTTCTCAGGGAGCTGAGGGATGGAAGGAGGCGGGCGATCGTCACCGATTTCACCATCCACTCAATCATAGTCATAATGGATAGGCTGAGGAGGCTGAGAGAGCTTAGAGTCTTCCTCGAGAGTCTCCTCGGCTATAAAGGTCTCCACATCTATCAGACAACCCTATGGGATGAGGTTAAGGCCGTAGAGATGGCTGAGAGATGGGGATTGGATATGGATGATGCCCTCCAATACTCGTCGGCGCTGACGGCGGAGGTAGAGGCGATAGTATCCTACGACAAACATTTCGACGGATTGGAGATTCCAAGGATAGAGCCTTAGTCATAAAAATTGGGATGCCTAAAATAGTCGATTCTCTAACTCTCTATGCGTCTCTATGATTCTCCCAGAGTAGTTGAGGATGAAGCCCTCCGGATAGGCTTCGAGAAAGTGGGTCATCGCCTTGAAGCCTGTGCAGTGGCAGGGCGACACCAATCTGAGGT
>CAZEET010000032.1:0-11257 GCA_964511325.1 uncultured Candidatus Bathyarchaeia archaeon
ACGTCGATAAGAGGCGGATATACATCGACCTGATAGACGGCAAGGTCTACTCCGTAAACAATCAATACGCCGGAAACAGCCTCGGATTGAAGAAGCTTGCCCTCCGCCTCGCCATATACAAATCCCACCAGGAGGGCTGGCTCGCAGAGCATATGCTCATCATGGGGGTTCACCCACCTGGAAAAGGTAGGGTGACCTACTTCACGGGGGCCTTTCCAAGCGCCTGTGGAAAGACCTCTACGGCGATGCTCCCTGGAAATACCATCGTGGGAGATGATATAGCGTACATAAGGATCGATGAAGAGGGAAATGCGAGGGCTGTCAACATTGAATGTGGAATCTTCGGCATAATCAAAGACGTGAATCCCGTCGACGATCCAGTAATCTATAAGGCCCTCACAACTCCGAAGGAGCTGATATTCTCGAATGTCCTCGTCGTGGATGGCGTCCCCTATTGGCTTGGGATGGGACGTGAACTACCGAAGAGAGGAATAAATCACTCCGGTGAGTGGTGGGAGGGGAAGGTAGACGAGGAGGGGAATCCCATACCGCCGGCGCATCCAAATGCCAGATATACGCTTCACCTCAGGGACCTGGAAAACGTCGATCCAAGGCTCGACGATCCTGAGGGGGTGATCATCAAGGGCATCCTCTTCGGGGGAAGGGACTCAGATACGAATGTCCCAATATATGAGGCCTTCCATTGGGAGCACGGCGTCTATGTAGGCGCCACCATAGAATCCGAGACGACTCCTGCTGCGTTGGAGAAGGTTGGGGTTAGGAAGATCAATCCCATGGCGATAATGGACTTCCTCGTCATCCCCGTGGGCAAGTATATCCGCGACTACATAGAGTTCGGGCGGAGACTCAAGAGGGTTCCGAGGATATATGCAACCAACTACTTCTTGAAACATGAAGGTAGATACCTCAACGACAAGCTGGATAAGAAGGTTTGGATACTATGGGCCGAGGGGCGCATACACAACGAATATGAAGCCCTCGAGACCCCCGTCGGATATCTCCCGAAATACGAAGACCTGAAGTTCCTCTTCAGGGAGGCGTTGAACAAGGATTATAGGCGTGAAGACTACGAGCTCCAGTTCTCACTGAGGGTTGATAAACTGCTGGAGAGGATGAAGCGCATCGAGGACTTCTATGGCGTTGAACCCGAAATGCCGGAGGAGTTCTGGAGAATACACAACCAGATAAAGGCTGATCTAAAGACCCTCAAGGAGAAAAGCGGTAGATCGATAGTCCCCCCCTCTTACTTCGAGTAGATCAACGCTTTCACTAATGTGGAATGAGACTCAGGCACCCACGGTCTATTACGGCGTTATAAAAATCCCTAGGACATAATGGATTCCTTAATATAGGTCAAGGCAAAAGAGTGAAATCGCCACTCGGCGATGATTAGATGACATGAAGCCGCTGGAGAAGAGTCTGAAGATTGTTGAGCGGGATAGGCGGATCATATCTCAGGCGAGCAGGATCGCCTACTATCCACTTGTCGTCGACAGAGCATTGGGTTCAAAGCTTTGGGACGTCGATGGAAATGAGTATCTCGACTTCCTCTCAGGGGCAGCTGTCAACAATGTCGGCCACTGTCATCCGAAGGTGGTGGAGGCCATCAGAGAACAGGCTGGGAGACTGATCCATAACACCCTCGGCTACACCTACTATGAGATCGCTGTGAAGTTGGCTGAGCGTCTCACAAGGCTGACGCCTGGAGGCTTCAGGAAGAGGGTCTCCTTTAGCCTCTCGGGCTCTGATGCGAACGATGGGGCTATAAAGCTGGCGAGAGCCTCAACGGGGAGAACTAGGATGGTTTCATTTCTCGGCTCCTATCACGGCACAACCTACGGAGCTCTCACCCTCTCAGCTATAACGCCGAGGATGAAGCGGAAGCTCGGCCCTCTGCTCCCGGAGATTTATCACGTCCCCTATCCCGACTGCTATCGATGCTACTTCGGCCTAAACTACCCTGAATGCGGCCTCCACTGTCTTGACCATATCGAGCTGCTCTTTGATATGGCTCTACCGCCGGATGAGGTGGCCGCCTTCATCCTCGAGCCCATCCAGGGGGATGCGGGCATAATCATACCTCCAGAGGAGTTCTGGCCGAGGCTTAAGAGGCTCTGCGAGGAGCATGGTATCCTCTTCATCGATGAGGAGGTTCAGACGGGCTTCGCTAGGACTGGACGGATGTTCGCCATCGAGCACTGGGAGGTGGAGCCCGACGCCCTCATCGTCGCCAAGCCCATAGCCGCAGGGCTGCCGATGGCCGCTATAATTGCCAGGGCGGAGCTGATGGAGCGTTGGACGGCTCCCGCCCATCTCTTCACCACCGAAGCGAATCCCGTAGCCTGCGCCGCAGCCCTTGCAGTATTGGACATCATCGAGGAGGAGAATCTACCCGAGAGGGCTAGATGCCTTGGGGAGAAGGCGCTTCAGCGATTTAGAGAGATGATGGAGAGCTACGAGCTCATCGGAGATGTGAGAGGCCGTGGCCTCCTCATCGGCGTCGACTTAGTTAAGAGCCATAAGACGCGTGAGCCTGCCAGAGCTGAGGCGATGAAGGTCTGTTGGAGGGCCTGGGAGAAGGGGCTGGTGATGATCTCCTTCGGCAGATTCGGAAACGTCCTAAGAATCGCTCCACCATTGACCATCACCGAGGAGGAGCTGATGGAGGGCCTAGACATCGTTGAGGAGTCCATACGGGATGTGAGCGAGGGGCGCGTCCCTGACTCGGTGCTGGAGAAGATGGTTGCCTGGTAAACCCATTTATTTTAACAGCCTAAACCAATCTCTAAATGGTGGGATTCTTGGAGGAAGCCCCAAAGGTCTTCGGCTTTACCAGGGAGGAGCTCCAGAAGCTCGACCCGATGGTTCTGAGGGGAATCATAAGGGAGAGGGCTCATCACACCATAGAGGTCTTCCTCTACCGCATAATCGCCGGTAAGATGAAGCCTCCTAAGGACTTCGGCGGAGTCGTTCGATATCTTCTCGACATCTGGAAGAGTCGAGGCCTCCCCATGGACGCTCCAGATCTCAAATGGGCTCAACGAATGCTAGAGCTGGCTGAGGCCATAAATCGGGGCGAGACCCCAAAACTGGAGACGGAGCTCCCCAAGCCCTTTACCGACGAGGAGATGGCGATCGTCGAGAGGCTACTCTATGGCCGTCGATCCATAAGGCAGTGGGCACCCAAGCCGGTTCCTGAGGAGATGATCAGGTTGATCCTTAGAGCCGGATTGATGGCACCTCACGGCTGCAACCTCTGCACCACCCGGTTCCTGGTGCTGCGAGATCCGGAGGATCAGAGGCTGGTTCGAAGCGACATACCCATCGAAAATGGGGTTATGATCGTCATCTGTCAGGATATGCGAATCTACAGGGCGTTGGGCTTCGATAAGACTGTGCCCCAGAACATCTACTATGACGCCGCTGCAGCCGCCGACCATATGCTATTGATGGCTCACGCCCTCGGTCTCGGAGGGGTGTGGCTGACGCATGGTAAGGAGACGGAGCGACGACTGAGAGAACGCTTTGGATTGCCTGACTACATCGAGACGCGGTGTCATATCGTCGTCGGTTGGCCCGCTGAGGCTCCCATAAAGCCTCAGAGGATGAAGTTAGACGAGGTGATTTTGGAGGTGGAGTGAGTGAAGGAGGTCTACACCCGAGAGGAGGTCGCCGAGCAGGTTCGTAGATTAGGCCGTATGTTCGGCCTTCTATTCTATCACTTCTCAAGGCTAATCATAGACGAGTTGGGTGAGGAGCGGGGGAGGGAGCTCATCAGGGAGGCGATTAGACGATTTGGATTAGAGCGGGGTCGAAGAATGAAGAAGAGGGCCTTGGCCTTGGGATTGGAGCCTACGCTGGAGAACTTCGGGAGGGTATCAGATCTCCCCGAGATCGGATGGGGTGAGGCGCCGAAGGAGCGTTTCTGTCCCTTCGCGGAAGTTTGGTTTGAGAAGGATGCCTTAGAGCTTGGAAAACTCTACTGCGACGTGGATGTTTGGAAGTATAAGGGCTATAACCCCCATATCGCGGTGGAGAGGAAGTCTTGGATACTTGACGGAGACGATGAATGCAGGTATGAACTAACGATGCGCAAGAGAAGTTAGGTTAAGAGATCTCTTTTTATAAAATTGGACCCGCCAGCTAGACATCTAAGGTATCGCCGGGTCTGAGGATGACAACTCTGATATCTGAAACTGACTCAACCCGCCTTCTGAACTCCCTTGGATCCGTGTCCCAAATGTGCATTGGAACCGCGATCTTCGGCTCTATCGCCAAGGCGGCCTCCGCTGCCTCCTCGTTGTCCATAGTGTAGGTTCCTCCGCTGGGTAGGAGGGCCACATCGATTCCCTTGAGCTGCTTCATCTCAGGTATGAAGTCCGTATCTCCCGCGTGGTAAATGGTCTTCCCCTCTGCGTGGATGAGGTAGCCTACTCCAAAGCCCTTAGGATGATAGGGGTTCCCAGGGGACCTGAATCTCTTATAGTTGTAGGCCTCCACGGCCTCGATGACGATGTCTTCAATGGTTGTTTTCTCCCCGGGCTTCAAGGTCTTAACCGGTGGCCCAATCTTCTGGACGCAGTCCTCAGGGGCGATGATGATGGTGTCGTCACCCCTAATCATTTTAATCTTATTCACGTCACAGTGGTCGAAGTGGGAGTGGGTTACGAGGATTATGTCAGCCTTTTCATCATAATCCCCCTGGTAGGGGTCGATGTAGACAGTTTTACCTGCCACCTTGATCTTCCAGCTGGCGTGGCCGAGCCACTTCAACTTCAAATAGACTCACCCCATCACTCTAATATCGGAACCTCTTTTATCTATTCCCCTCCTCCCCTATATCAATGATGACCAGGGATATAGACCCAAAAATTAGTGTAGTTCTAGCCCTCATCATCATCTCAGTCTTCCCCAGCCTTGCTCTCCTCCTATATGAGACTCAGGGCTATGGGGAGGATGAGGCTATCCAGGATGCGGTGAGATTTCTGAAGTCCTCACCGACCTTCAGATTCGATGGTATACCCGGCTCTATCAGGGTCGAGTCCGCTGAACCGTTGACCCCTGGGAGATGGAGGGTCACCCTCTACTTCGAATGTCGACACTCTGGATACGGAGACAGGAGCGGCCTAATCCTTCTGCCAGTCATCACGCCCCATCGCCTAGAGCTCATCATCGATAGGGGGATCATCGAGGAGGCTTTGATAGACGGTTTCTGGGACGAGCTCCATCAGAGGCCGATAGGGGATTGAGATGAATATGGAGGGTCTACTAAAATTACTGAAGGCTGCGGGAGTGCTTAAGAGGGTAATTCGAAGCGGTTGGGCTAAAGTGGGCGTGGAGAATCCCGAGTCGGTGGCGGAGCATAGCTATCGTACAGCTCTCTTAGCGATGCTCTTAGCGGATCTGGAGGGCTTCAACGCTGAGAGGGCTATGCGGATGGCTCTCCTCCACGACCTCGCCGAGTCAATGACCGGGGATCTAACCCCCGAGGAGAAGCGTCGTCTAGGTGAGAGCTATCGTATGAGAGAGGAGGAGGCGATGCGCCACCTACTGAGGGGATTGCCTGAGGGGCTTCGCCGCCGATACCTGGAGCTATGGAAGGAGTATCGGCGATGTGAAACTCCTGAGGCGAGGCTGGTTCACATGGCCGATGGACTTGAGATGGTATTGCAGGCTCTGGAGTATGAGGAGGAGGGAATTGAAGCCAAAAGGCTTGACCGATTCTGGCGTTGGAAGGGGGAGGGCGCCGCCTCAAGGCTCTACGAGCTGTTGAGGAGAAAAAGACTGGGGCTTAGGGCTTAGGTATGGCTAAGCCTGGAGCTCCAACCTCCGAGACCTTTCCCTCAGGCCAGTTCTCCTCTATGAGCTCTATTATCCTCTCAGCGTAAACCACCTTATCCCTCGCCAGCTCTTCTAGGCCTCTGCTCCACGGTCTATAAAAGGCGGCGACGCTAGGGCCAGGTTCGATCTTGAAGTAGCAGGGGCTACACACCCTCGCCATCTCGGGGGTTTCATAGAATCTGACGAAGCCACCCCAAGCGTCGAATAGATAGACATGGAGATCTAGAGGTATCTTCACAGCCTTCCTTATGGCTGCGAGCTGTGGGAGCGTAAGGTCTCCGACGGGGTTAAAGGTGTCGGCTCCAAGCATCTCCAAGACCTTAGCCCCAGCTGGATTGGCATGCCCCGCGTAGATAGAGACCTTGAAGACCACATCCCTGGGGATATGACCCCTCTTCCTTAACTCATTTAGGACGTAGAGTCCCCCCTCGCCGATGACGAGGAACCCTCTGAAGCCAAGCTCTATGGAGTGAAGTATGTCATCGATCAACTCGATGAGTCCTCTCATACCCCTATATCTACCGCCGCATACGGACCCCTCAGGTGTGAAAAGCTGTCGACCTATGCCCCAGGCGGCCCTCGGACCGGGTGTGAGTATCACCTCCAGCTTCGCATCCCTCGCCAGCTCGGCGAACTCGGTGAGCTCCTCATCGCTTAGAAGCGTTGAACCCATCACGGTGCTTATTATCCTGTGAACTGGGACGTCTCTTCGATCCATCTCGTCGACGAGGGCTCTCAGAACCGATAGCCTCTCAATGCCCGATATCTCTATTCTATAGTTGGCTCCATCGGGGAAGGTTAGGGGAGATGTAGGTAGATCATAGGCATCACCCTCAGGTAGCCCCAATTCCGCCATTAGTTTAGCTGTCTTCTTTAACATCATGTTGAGTTCTCCTATACGCTATTTAATGTTAAGGGAGTGGAAAGGTCTTAATATGATCAGCATAGCATGGAATAGTATGAAGGGCTTAGTGGCCGGTCTTTCGATACTGCTCCTCGTCGCAGCTGCCTTCTCCGGCTATCTCTTCCTCGAGGTCAATAGACTTCAGGAGGAAGTTGTGGATCTCACATCCAGGGTTGGGGAGTTGCAGGTTAGCCTTAAGGAGGTCGAGGGGGAGAATGAGCGGTTGAAGATGGAGGTGGAGAATCTAACATCGGAGAGGGATAGCCTACTCGAGGAGAGGGAGCTCCTCTTGGATGAGATAAGGAGGCTGGAGGGGGAGAGGGATAACCTCATCTTAAGGGTGGAGGAGCTGGAGGAAAATCTCAACCGATATATCTCCGAGGAGGCGCTGAGAATAGGGAACAACCTCACATCATACTACGACGCCGTGAGGGCCCAATATGGCCTGGGAGGGGAGGAATATGGGAAGGGGAGATATCCTGGGGTGGAGTTTGCAGCTAAACTTGCCTACCATGACCTCGGAAACCCCTGCTGGCCTAAGATCGAGGAGGAGTTCTATGAGGCTCTTGGAGTTCACAGCCATGAGGCAGCCTGGAGGCATTTGAAGAGGGCTCTATCCTTAGCTGGGGTGAACTTGGAGATAGATGCCGTTGAGAAGGTTGAGCGCATACTCAGCTTCCTCCATGACCATGTCATCTATCAGGGGGAGATGGATGAGGTTATCAGGGCGCCCGTTGAGACCCTAAGCCTCGGCTCAGGGGATTGCGACGACTACTCGACAGTGGCCGCAGCCCTCCTTGAGGCTGTTGGAGTAGATGCAGCCATCGCGATCTTCAAGGATGCCGAGGATAATTATCACTATATGGTTCTCATACACCTAAACGACCTCGGCGCATACAACCACACCTACTATGCTGACCTGACAGCCTATGGTCTCAGCCCTGGTAGTTGGATAGTTATCGAACCCCAATATCCGATAGAGCGTCAGGGCTATATCAAGTGGTTCAATCGCTGGACTTTAGAGGCTGCGGCTGAAGTCGATTAGCCTATAGGCCGTGCTTCTCCTTCTCTTCCTTCAGCCAGGCCTCCAGCGCCTCCTTGTCGGACCCCTTTATGAGGGTGGGCAGCTCCTCATCGAGGTTTGACGGCTCTATAACTGCGATCCAGCCTCTACCATAGGGGTCTTCGTTGATGAGGGATGGATTCTTCAGCACCTCCTCGTTCAGCTCGATGATCTTCCCCGATAGCGGGGCCTTCAGGGGGCCAACCCACTTACCGCTCTCAACGGTTCCTAGGGTCTTCCCCATCTTCACCGTGCTTCCCACCCTCCTGGTTCTAATGACGACGAGCTTACCGGCTGCCTTCTGAGCCCAATCGTTGTAGCCGACGCGGGCTTTCCCATCCTCGATTCTAACCCACATGTGATCTCTGTGGTAGTAGAGATCTTCTGGGAATTCAGCATCGAAAACTCTCACCATGGCGTCCACGCTCACTTAGAGTTTCATCCACATACTAATAACGTTTCCCAGATCTGATCAAAGGCATAGGCGGTGAGTAGGAGTATTATATAAGGGGAGGTCGCCTTGAAGAGCTTCCAAGCCCTCCTCCTCGAGGGATCATAGCGTAGTCTTAGGCCGAGGTATGAGAGGACTATGGAGAGGGCTAGAGCTGAGGCTGGGTATATTAAGGTTTTTGAGAAAGGGATGAGGATTAGAGAGGATGTGATGAGGGCTGTGAGGGAGAGGAGGATCGCCTTAAGGGCTTTTCCCTCCTCTTCTACGGCTGGTAGCATGGGGACTCTCCCTCGTCGATAGTCTCTGGCGTAGACATAGGCGAGGCTCCATAGGTGGGGGAGTGTCCATAGGGAGGCTGTTAATCCCAGGATTAGGGGTCTGAGATCGAAGGAGCTTCCACCCAAGAGCCATCCATACCAGATTGGGGTGGCTGCTGAGGGGGCTACGGCGAGGATATTCCATCTACTCCTACTCTTCAGTAGCATCGTGTAGAGGATTATGTAGAGAGAGACCCCGCCGAGATAGAGGAGAAGCGGGTAGAGGACCCTCGGCTCCGGGATGAGGGTGATGAGTGGTGAGGCTGAGAGTAAGGAGAGGGAGAGTATGAGTGCTCTCCTCGGCTTTATGGTTCCCCTTGGGAGGGGTCTCCTTCTCGTCCTCATCATTTTGGCGTCAAGCTCCCTCTCCAAATAGCAGTTAAGGGCGTTGGAGCCGGCGACGGCTGTGAAGACGGCGATGAGGCCGAGGAGGAAGAGGTGGAGGTTTAGTTTTCCCACCGAGCCGCTGGAGGCTAGGTGTGATAGAGCGTAGAGGAGGAGCATAGCTGTCAATATCTTCGGCTTTAGGAGGCTGAGATAATCTCTGAGCCTCATAGCCCCATTTGCCTCGCTAAGAGCTCCATGAGATCTATAACTTCAAGGTTGTAGCCTCGTTTTCTCACGCCATCGTTGAAGGTGAGCTTACAAGAGGGGCATGCAGAGGTGATTATCTCAACCCCCAGTTTCGAGGCCTGTCTAAGCCTCACATCAACTATTGAGAGCCTTAGCTCGTCGCTGACGGCTTGTAGAAGCCCCCCACCTCCACAGCATCTGCTCTCCAAGCCATTCTCGGGGAGCTCCACCGGGTTTGTCGTCAAGGCCTTAAGGATGATCCTCGGCTCTTCTATCACCCCTCCAAGTCTCCCAAGCTCGCAGGGGTCGTGGTATGCTATCCTGGCGTCGAGGGGCTCCGGCTTCAAGTCTCCGGAGGTTATATGCTCGCTGACATACTCGACGGCATGGATCACCCGGAAAGGTAGGGGGCCTCCGAGGAGCCGGGGGTATTCCCATCGCATTACTCTGAAGCATCCTGCGCAGCCGGTGATGACGGTCTTAACCTTCCTCGCCTTCAGTGCTTCGACGTTTTTCTCAGCCGCCTCTCTGGCTCCCTCCCTATCCCCTGCGAGGAGGTAGGGGCTTCCACAGCACCACTCCTCCTCACCCAATAGTGTCCAGTCCACGTTTAGCTCGTTGAGGAGAGAGGCTATTGAGTAGGCGATCTCCTGGTTGATGGCCTTAAAGGCGGTGGTGCAGCCGACAAAGTAAGCGACCTCGGCTCTATCCTTCACGGGGGCCTCCTCCAACCCCGTGTAGTCAGCCCAATCCAGTCTCATATCGGCGTCCAATCCGTAGGGATTCCCATTCTCCTCCAACATCTCCCTGAGCATCCTAATCTTCGGCGGCGTCTGGTTTAGCAGGTTTAGGAGGTCCCTGACGCTGAGCCATAGCTCATGGGTCTCCAATCCGAAGGGGCAAGCCTCCATACATCTGCCACATAGGGTGCAGTGATACGTGCTCTCCGCGAGCTTTTCAAACTCCCCCTCGGAGAGGGGCCTTGGTCCAAGGAGTCTCGCCCATAGGCTGAGTCGCTTATTTACGAGGCTTAGAATCTTGGAGCTTCTCACTCCAGGGGCGTGGAGGGGATTCTTAGACTCAGCGTAGACGGGGCAGAGGTCTGTGCAGAGGGCGCAGCGGGCGCAGGTGTCCAGCTCTAATAGCTGCCTCCTGTTCAGCATCTTCAAAGCTTCATCCAGCCTCTCATAGGCCATATTCAGACCTCCTGGAGCCATAGAGGGCTGCCGTTATCACACCTGTATAGATGTGGACGAGCTTGCTGTAGGGGATATACATGAAGAAGAGTTGAGTTAATATTATATGGAGTAGGAACCAAGGGGTTGATGGAATCTTCTCCAGGTGGAGAACTACGAGGCGGGGTATAAAGCTCACAGTGTAGGTTGTGTCCACGGCCTCGGGTGGGGTGATCCGCATACCTTGACCAGCTATGCTAGTGGCCAGCAGCAGTAGCAGAGCCGCATAGTCGTTTGGATGGGAGAGGAGCTTCCCTCCCTCCAATGATAGGCGTCTAAATAGGAGGAGTAGTTGTGTAGCGATGAAGAGGTATCCCATGTAGATGGGGAGGGTCTCGACGAGGAAGTTTTTGAACCCTTCGCCGAGGAGTGTGAAGAGCTCAGCCGACCAGAGCTTAAACCCCCTCATATGACCGAAGATTATCCCCCCAGCGGAGATGTGAAAGAGGAAGATCAACAGCCAGGTCAACTTATCATGTCGATATATCTTTCTGAAGAGGATGACATCGAGGATTATCTGCCTGATCGCGGCGGTGAGGGAGAGGGGTGTGGGACTCCCCCTCGGCGCCGACAGCCATTTCATCGATCTTACGATGACCCCAACGACGAAGGCGATTACGGTGATGTAGGGGAGCACACTCACCGAGAAGGCGTATAGTGCTGGGTAGGCATTTAGAGTCATCTCCCAATCCTCCTCGTCTTCCGCTATTAACCTTTCCCAGGGAAAAGGGTGAAAGATTTAAGTCTCCTCCCCACTCACCTTAAAAGGGGCCCGTAGCTCAGCAAGGTAGAGCGACGGCCTCTTAAGCCGTGGGTCGAGGGTTCGAATCCCTCCGGGCCCGCTACCGTTCA
>CAZEET010000033.1:0-11125 GCA_964511325.1 uncultured Candidatus Bathyarchaeia archaeon
CCTCACCGGCCTCGTATAGCAGCCTAAGCGCCCTCTCCTCCAGGTCATCCTTCGATGGCAAGGCTCATCAGCCTTCATCCTCATAGTAGATGAGGTCGAGCTCCTCCAAGATGCTGTGAAGCTTCTCCACGGCTTCCCTCACCATCTTCTCATCCTTCGCACCGGTGCAGACGAGCTTTCCGCTGGCGAAGAGGAGCATAACCACCTTCGGATCATCCATCCGGTATATGAGACCGGGGAACTGCTCGGGCTCATACATGACATTCTCCATGATGTCGGCGGCGGTCTCTAGGTCGATTCTGCCTCCGAGGTTCGCGGAGGCGACGATGTTCTGTATGACGATCTCAGGCTTGCCGAGGATTATTATGCCGCTGTTCTTAAGCTCCCTCACAACCTTCCTCACGGCGCTCTTAGCCTGCTTCTCAGACTTCGCACCGGTGCAGACCATCTTCCCGGAGCTGAATATCAGCGTCGCCGTCTTAGGCCTCTTAAGCCTGAAGACGAGGCCTGGGAACTGCTTAGGGCGATACTCAACATTCTTAAAGGTCTTCAAGATCGAGAGAAGGTCGATCTTCTGATCCAGGGTTGCAGATGCAACCACATTCTCAATGCTGATCTGAATTCTCTTCTTTCGATCCTCTGGGGATGACATCACAATCCCTCCACCTCTGATAAGAGCTCCTGGGGGAGGAGATTCTGATTCTCGATCTCAACGATGGGTATAGACGTCAAATTCGGCTCAACCCGAAGCCGATCGCTGTAGCTGATCTCCCCCGTATATGTGTTGTAGACGATGAAGCTCCCCTCAACCCTCTCCCCCATCTTAACGAAATAGATGAACATCTCTCTCAGGGTTCCCGCGATAACAAAGTATAGATGAGCCGAGCCGAGATTGAGATGCTGGATGACATTCACAGCCGGCGAGGAGGCGACGAGCATCACCAGATCCCTCATAGACTTCAGCTGCACGAACTTCATAGACTCCATAGAAACTATACCTCACATCCCCTTAAATAGCTTATAAGTGGCTGCCGCTTATAGCGGGAAAATTCTGCCTCTATCTCTCCATCGTTGCATCATGTTTTCGGCGGCGGCGAATTTATGGGCCAGGCTTAGGAGGGGATCTCCCTCCACCCGGATTATCCCCCTCAGGGCTCTATATCTCAGCCACATGGGTGAGTGGTTAAGGATGACCACGTCGACGGGCAGGTCTATCAGCTTCCCAAACTCCTTGGAGAGTCTCTCAGCGTAGATGGCGTCTTCGACTATGTCGCCGCCATCCTCCCTTAGGTAGAGGGCTATGTCGATGTCGTGGAAGGAGGGCTTGTCGAGGAAGCCTCCGAAGATGAGGGCGAAGATGATCTCCCCCCTCGCCATTAGGCTCTTCCTCAGCCGTCTGATTATCCCCTCCCTCTCCTCCTGGCTCAGCCTATGGATTCTCCCTAGCTCTCTCCTTGAGGTATCTCCTAATCTCATCGATGAATCCCCGGATAATCCCCAATCCACTCCTCTTCGCCTCCCTATAGAGCCTTGCGTCGTCGACATCCCAGTATCGGTGAACTAGGAGATTTCTGAGGCCTACCAGCGTCCTAAAGCCCTGAGCCACATCTTGAGATAGGATGCCCCTCCTCGCTAGATGCTTGAAGACCTCTATGTAGGTCTCGATGGAGACCCCGAACTCCACCTCCAATATATGGCTTCCCAGGAGGGAGGCGGCCTCAACGATCCCCACGGAGTTCTCGGCATCTCTAGAAGAGAAGTTGAGATGAAACAGATAGGGATATACGCCTCAATCCTCAGCTAGCTCTATGGCCGCTGCGCAGGCTTTATACTCGGGTATCTTGGCTCTCGGATCTAGGGCTGGATTTGTCAATACGTTGGCTGCTGCCTCCTTGAAGTGGAAGGGTATGAAGAGAACTCCCCCCTTTATCCTGTCGGTGACTAGGGCTCTGAGGGTAATCTCGCCTCTCCTGCTTCTCACTTTCACCCTATCTCCGCCCTCTATGCCTAGACGTTCGGCGTCTAGGGTGTTTATCTCGACGTAGGGCTCGTTGAGCTGCCCGGTCAGCGTCTTGGACTTCCGTGTCATCGTCCCCGTATGCCAGTGGAAGAGAAGTCGCCCCGTTGTGAGGATGAAGGGATACTCTTCATCTGGCTGCTCGGCTGGCGGCCTATACTCAGCCGGTGTGAAGCGCCCGAGGCCTCTGGCGAAGCGTTCCGCATGGAGTATCGGCGTCCCAGGATGCTCGGTGGAGGGACAGGGCCATTGGATTCCACCCTTCTCCAGTCGATTATAGTTGATGCCTCGATAGATGGGGACGAGCCTCGCGATCTCAGCCATCACCTCCCTCGGCCCCTCAGCTCTGAGAGGTCTGCCAAGCCTCTTGGCTATCTGAGCTATGATCCACCAATCCGGCTTACACTCCTCTATGGGGGGTATGGCCCTATGGAGGAGCTGGACTCGTCGGTCCGTGGAGGTGAAGGTTCCCATCTTCTCGGCGTAGCTGGCTGCAGGTAGCACCACATCCGCCAGCTCGGCGGTCTCAGAGAGGAAGAGCTCAGAGACGACGAGGAATCCTAGTCGGCCCAGTTGTCGCCTCACTTCATTTGAATCTGGATGCGATAGGACTATGTTCTCCCCCATGATGTACATCGCCCTTATCTCTCCTCCGCAGGCTTCAGTCATCTCCACCGAGGTCAGCCCTGGCTCTGAGGGGAGCTCCACGCCCCAGGCCTCTTCGAAGGGGCGTCGAGCCTCGGGGTCTTCAACTCGCTTATAGCCTGGTAGGAAGTCTGGTAGGGCGCCCATGTCGCAGGCTCCCTGAACGTTGTTCTGCCCCCGTAGGGGATTGACGCCCGTACCAGGTCTGCCTATGTTTCCGGTGAGCATCGCCAGGTTCGCAACGGAGTGGACGTTATCGACGCCGGTTGTATGCTGCGTCAGCCCCATGGAGAAGATGATGGAAGCCCTCTCCGCTGAGGCGTAGAGTCTGGCGGCCTCTCTGATGAGATGCGCGGGGACGCCGGTGATGGCCTCAACCTCCTCCGGCCTATACCTGGAGACGACCCTCCTCAGCTCCTCGAAGCCTTCGGTTCTATTCTCTATGAAATCCCTGTCGTGGAGATCCTCGGAGACGATGACGTTTATCATCGCATTCAGTAGGGCCACATCGGTTCCAGGTCTATGCCTCAGATGGAGCGTGGCATACTCGGTCAGCGGTATGGCTCTGGGATCAGCGACTATTAGCTTTCCCCCTCTCCTCACGGCTCTTATGATGCGGCGGGCGATGAGGGGATGCTGCTCGGTGGTGTTGGAGCCTATGACGAAGATGACCTCCGCCTTCTCCAAGTCTTCTATGCTGTTGGTCATGGCCCCGCTGCCGAAGGCGTCTAAGAGGCCGATGACGGTGCTGGAGTGGCAGAGTCTGGCGCAGTGATCGATGTTGTTGGTGCCTATAACGGCCCTGGCGAGCTTCTGCAGTAGATAGTTCTCCTCGTTCGTCGCCTTCGCCGAGGAGAGGAAGGCGATCGAGTCGGCTCCATGTCTATAGGCGATCTCCCGCAGCCTCTCAGCTATCAGGTCTAGAGCCTCACTCCAATCAGCCTCCTTGAAGCCTTCCCCCCGCCTGATGAGGGGTTTCCTCAACCTCTCGGGGTGGTGTATGAACTCGTGGGCGCTCCAACCCTTTATGCAGAGGCGTCCCTCCCCCGGGCCTCCCTCGGCGGGAAGGGTGGCGACAACTCTGCCATCCTTAACCTTCAATCTTATATGGCAGCCGACTCCGCAGTAGGGGCAGATGGTCTCCACCTTCATCTGATCGCCTCCAAAGCCTCCTCCACCTCCCGGCTCCTCACCCTATGATGCCTATAGCCCACCTCTTCGAGGCTGAGACCCATGGCGAGGGCGAGGAGCTCCAGATAGTAGAAGACTGGAAGCCTATAGTCGAGACCGAGTCTCCTGGCCGCTGAGGCCTGACCCACATCGAATTGATGGAAGCATTGAGGGCAGATGACGGCTATGGCCATGGCTCCACTCCTCCTCATTGAATCCAGCTTAGAGGCCAGCAGCCTCTCGTAGGCCTCCCTCGAGCCGTAGGTGGGTAGGGTCCAGCCGCAGCAGAGGGTTTTGAGAGCATAATCGACGGCCTCAGCTCCGAGGGCTTCAACCATCTCGTCGAGGATCACCGGATCATAGGGGTCGTCGAACCGCATGATCTCTGGGGGGCTGAGGATGTGACATCCCGTATGGCAGGCGACCCTTAAACCCTCCAGAGGTCTCTCAACCCGCTTCCTCAGCCGCTCTAATCCCACATCTCTTACGAGAAACTCTGCGAAGTGTCTCACCCTTATGAGACCCTTAAACTCCCTATCGATGGCTGACAATACCTCATTCACCCTCTCTCTCAGCTCATCATCCCTCTTCAGCTCCTGGTTCACGGTTCTCAGCGTATGGAGGCAGCCGTTACAGAGGGTGAGGATGTCTAAACCCAGCTCCTCCGCGAGGGAGAGGTTCCTCGCCGCCATCACCCTCCAGCTCATGGGGTTGACGCTTAGGGTTACGGCCTCGGGGCAGCAGGTGAAGCCCTCTACGTCGATGAGCTCCACTCTAAGCTCCTCGAGTATCCTCCTGGATAGGGCTTCGAGGTGGGGTAGCCTTACCTGTATGAAGCAACCTGGGAAGAAGGCGTATCGCCTCACGGCTCACCTCCCCCCTCGGTCAATCCCGTTTTGACCGCTATCCGCCTCACCTCCTCCGCGGCCTCTGTAGTTAGGGGCTTTAGATCCAGCTCAGCTCTACGCCTCGAGGTTGAGGAGGTTATGGGGAATAGGTATCCGGTGGAGATGATCCGCCCTATCGTGTCGGTGAGAAGCCCTGGAGCCAGCCCCCGCTTATAGGCCTCGGCCCTGGCGGCCTCTATGAACTTTAGCGGTGAGGTCTCGTAGGGGCAGACCTCCTCACATTTATGGCAGGCGGTGCAGAGCCATATCCTCGGATTCGAAGCGGGGTCTGGGGCTGAAAGGCAGCTGTAGACGTAGGTGTGTCTATCATCGAACGCCTCCTCGAATTGGACGTGGCAGAAGTAGGTCTCGACGGCGCAGCAGACTCCGCATCTTAGACAGGCCTCAGCCACCCCGATTCTGATAGGTTTCTCTCTAAGGGGGTGAGAAAGCTTCAATCTGATCGATTTTATGTTAGTCGTGGAGGCTTAATTGTTTCTCTCCTCTAACTCAACGAGGAATTTCATTACGCCGAAGAAGTCGGTTATCTCAGGCTCCCTCAGACCCAGCCTTATATTCAGGCTATAGAACCCATACTTCGTATGACCCAGCCGCCCCATGCCATGATCGGAGATTATGAGCACGATATCCCTACGTCTAAGCCGCTCCTTCACCCTCCGAGTCAATAGGGCCATCTCCTCGTAGAGGGTGGCGAGGCGCTCCGTCCCCCAATATATGTGGCCAAGGATGTCGGTGATGTAGAGATGCACCATCAGGAGCCTCCACTCATCTCCCTCTAAGGCCTCGAAGAGCTTCTCGACATCCTCTTCATGGAGCTCTCTCACGCGTCTGACATACCACTCCCTGTAATCCGCATCCTCCCTCGCCCTCGCTACGCCTCCAACAGGGTATCTCTCCCATAGATCCTCATTATAGACGGGGACGCTTATCGCTACGCTCGGCTTCACCACGTCGAAGATAGTCTCGCATCTAATATCCTCCCGTCTGGGGAATCTAGGCTTCGCCCCCACCGCCCTCCTAACTGCCTTACCCAGCCTCAGCCATCGCATCAGCCGGTAGAGGAAACCAAGCCTCCTAACTCTGCTCCTAACGGCGTCCATCCTATCCCAGAGCTGAGGCATATCTATGCCATGAACCTCAGGCGGCTGACCCGTTATGAAGCTGGTCCAGACTATAGGCGTCGAGGGATCCTCAAGGCCTCCGGCGATGGGAACCCTCACCTTACCGTATTCCCTCTGCATCAGGGCCCTCAGCCCCAGGCGTTCTACGAGGGTGAGCTCCAACCCATCGTAGCCTAAGATGACGACCCTTGGCATCCGATAGATGCGATGGAGAAATGCTTTTTATCTTGTCGGTGGTGGATTAGAGAGGCTGGCGAATAGTCGTGTTCCGCAGGAGTAGAAGCCTGGCACCCTTCGTCGCCTCCCCAATGAGCGTCGTGAGAAAGATGCTGCAATACGCCGAGGTTAAGCCTGGAGAGGTCGTCTACGACCTCGGATGCGGCGATGGACGTATCGTCATAACCGCGGCCCAGGAGTTTGAGGCCATAGGTGTGGGCGTCGAGCTTAATCCGAAGCTGGTGAGGGAGGCCAGAGCTAAGGTGGAGGCCCTAGGCCTCGGAGATAGGGTTCAGATAATCCTTGGAGACTTGATGGAGGTGGATCTAAGCCGAGCCGATGTGGTGACGATGTACCTCACAACGGGAGCGAACGAGCGTGTGAGGCCTAAGTTGGAGAGGGAGCTCCGGCCCGGTGCGAGGGTTGTAACCCATGACTTCTCAATCCCTGGATGGGATGCGGAGAGAAATATGAGGTTTAAGGAGGGCTATAGGACGCATACCATCTATCTATATAGGAGATGACGCATCGGCGATTCCTAGAGCCGAGTCAGATTCTCCCGCCTTTTGAGGGTATAGGCCTATACGTCTTAGGAGCTCCACGAGGGTTGGTGACATCCTATACTTGGGAAACTCCTCGGGCTTAACCCATCTCGCCTCCAGGGCATCGGACGATGCCCTTAGGCTTCCCCCCTTAACCTCCGCCAGGTAGTCGACGATGACGAAGTGGAACTTTATACGCCCCTCATCATCCCTCTCGATTTTGTCTACGACGCCTAGTAGGTCTGTGATCTCCACCTCCAATCCAGTCTCCTCAAGGGCCTCCCTGACAGCCGCCTCCTCCACCCGTTCACCCAGCTCCACCAATCCGCCGGGTATGGACCAGAGGCCGGCGTCGGGCTCAGCCGCCCGCCTAACTAGCAGGTAGCGTTCTCCATCTTTGATTAGGACGCCTACGCCGACGAGGGGTCTCTCAGGATATAGACGTCTCCTAGACAAATCATTTAAAGATGTTCAGGGGAAGCCTTAAGGCTTTGATCCCCCACTCAAAACGTGCTTGAGGATCATCGTCTTCACCCAGGGTCTCTACGGTGAGAGGATCTATCGGAATCTATCACGGCGCTCAGATTGGATCCTAAGAGAGGTGAGGATACCACAGGGCCTTCCACCCCTCCTCGAGGAGCCCGAGGAGATTCTGGAAGACTTAGGGATCTCCGGTGGATGGGACATCCTCCTCTTCTTGGGGGAGTCCCCCTCGGCGGCGATGTTGATCCCTAAGGCTGCCAGGCTCTGCGGCGTCAAGGCGGTGATAGCACCGGCCGACAGGTATTCCTGGCTCCCCCTAGGTCTGGAGCATCAGCTCATGGTTGAGCTTAGGGAGATGGGGATTGAAGCCGTCTTTCCTAGGCCTTTCTGCGCCCTCACCCCTAGGGGTGAGGGCCCTGTGGATAGATTCGCGGAGCGATTCGGGATGCCGAGGCTGAGGATCGAAGTTGAGGAGGACATCATAAGGCATGTGGAGGTTTTGAGGGGGGCTCCCTGCGGCTCAACCTGGTTCATGGCGGAGAGACTCCCGGGAGCCAGAGTCGGTGAGGCCCCTGAGAGGGGCGGGGTATTGGTTCAGATCTATCCCTGCCTTGCCTCTAGAGACATCGAGCCGCCCTTCGATGATGCCCCTATACATATCTCCGCCCGCCTAGCCATGGGGGCGGTTGAGAGGGCGTTGAGAGAGATGCGGTCAGGTGTGGGCCTCTAGGGAGGCGAGCTCCATACTCATGAATCTGCTCATCGGCGTGGTCTCAGCCGATGAGGGATAGAGCTCCGGTATGACCTTAACCCAGATGGGGAAGCGGCATTTGAGGGCTGTCCCCTTGACGATGGCCTCTCCAGGCGGTAGGTCCCCCAGCAGTTGGATGAAGTCATCGCCGACGATCTCGCCTAATCGCTGCTTATCCAAGTCCTCGAGGGAGTGGCAGATGATGTTGTTTGCACACTGCGTAACGACGGTCTTCTCCACCGTCGCCAGGCGTTGAGTGACGATCCACAGGCCCACTCCGTTTCTGCCGCCGTTGGTGGCGATCTCCTTCACTATGCCAAGCAGCTTCGCCCTGCTCTCCTTCGACCCCACCTCGAAGAGGCCTCGTTGAGGAGCATAGTACATCGCCTCCTCCAATACGACGACGCATCCGAAGCGTCGATTCTCCAGGGCCTCCCTGAAGATTCGTCGCAGAACTTGGGCGATGACGATGTGCTTCTGCTCCCAGGTGTCCATGCCCTCGCTGAGATCCATGATAACCACCCTCCAATTCATCAGCAGTCTCACCGGATCTAGGGGGTCTAGGTCACCCTCAGGTATCAGCCTCGAGGTGTTGATGGCGTTGAGAACCTGCTGCCGATAATTCTCGAACTCGTCGAGACGCTTGTTAAAGCCCAGCCGCTCGGGATCTACGGCCCTAACCGCCTCCCTCAGCGACTCCTTAGTCACCATGCGGCCCTCAGCGTAAAGCCTCCTCAGTGCCTTCATCAAAATCTTGGCGTTCCACCAGGTCTTCTGCCATCCGAACTCTGTGAGGTAGTCCTCCCAGTTGACCTCCGAGGGCTGGAAGAATCTGCTCCAGGGAACCCTTAGGACATTCTCCGGCCCCAATCGATCTATTAGGCTCGCATATTCGCCGTCCTTGTCTACGATGAAGAATCGGACCGGCGGGTCGAGGGAGGCAGCTCGGCATATCATCGTGATCGCCGTCGTCGTCTTCCCGGTTCCGACGGCTCCACAGATGAGGCAGCTCTGCCTTATCAAGGGATAGACGCCCAGCTCCACCTCCAGCTCAGTGCTGGGGTCCACGCCCAATAGTATCTTCCAATCCCCCTCAGGCCTGGTAAATCTGGCGACTATGCCTCTATCGGCCTTGAAGACGGGGGTATTCGGCGGAAGAGGGTATCTGAGAGGCCTTAGGCTTCCCTCCTCGTCGATCCAGCCCCATTGATAGGCCTCCGCATGGATCGATGAGTCCTCAAAGTCCCTGATGACCCTCCCCTCCCTTAGAAGGGCCTCCTCATAGCCCCTCACCCGGCGATGGGGATAGACCCTCCGAACCTGATAGACGACGGGAGCCCCCGTTTTTGGATGTATGACGTAGACTAAGTCTCCCTTCGCCACCTCCTTTCCCCGGAGGAGTATGAAGGTGATCTCGTCGAGGTGATACTCCCCCGTGGGGCTGTAGGTATGCCCTAAAAGATCCCCATCCATCGCCCCTCACCCCAGTAGGGGGCTAGATAGGAGAGGTCTCCGAGAAGCCGTCCAACTCGCCCTATTATCTCCGAGTATATGTCAGCTATCAGCCTCTTCGAAATCCTAACCTCCTCATCGGCCCTCAAGATCGGCAGCGGGATCCCCCACCACATTGAAGACCAGTAGCAGTGATCAGCGATCTCATCGATGAGGCTGAGGGAAAAGTCTGGTACATCAATCCTGATCGGCGGAATAGCCCAATCGGAGGCGAGGCGACAGTAAAAGGAGTAGATCGAGGCCTCCAAGGCGTCCATGAGGGGCGCTGATCGAACCACCCTTTTCAGGGCCTCCCTCGGTGAGAAGAGCCCTGTCCGCTCTCCAGGCCTCAGGAGGTGTAGCAGTAGGAAGGCATCGGGGAGATCTGTCTCCTCCTTCAGCCCTAGATGGTAGATGAGGTATCGGGCTGAGGGCCGCTTCACTATGGAGGCCACAGCTATGCCTCGTTCTCGACAGATCTTCAGAAAAACGTTGACGGCGTCAATTAGCCTACGACGATCAGCCCTACGCCCCCTCATGCTCCACCAGTTACTGAAGGCGAGAGGGCCGTCGACGAGGATTAGCTCCACGGAGGGACTGCGGCTTAGATATTCGATGAGCGTCTCGTAGAGTAGGGCCTCCCTCCTGACGGCGACTATGCCCCTGAAACGCTCATCGGAGATGGTGTAGGGAAATGAGAGCGATAGGGGAGGAAGGAAGAATCTGCGACCCGAGGGAGCCTCATAGACGAGGGCGTCCACGACGGCATATCTCCTCGAGGCTAGTGGGAGTATCTGGCTTCCCGCGTCTGCCCCCGCGACGGAGGTGAAGCATTCCCGCTTCTCCAAGACATGGAGGGTGAGCTCCCCCCTAAGCCTCTCCACCAGTCTTCTTAGGGCATCTAGGCTCTCCTCCACGTCTTCCGGTATCTCGTTGAGTAGAAGATTTCTAATGGCTAGGCAGAGGTTAGGGTTTCCCTCCCCCAGTCCCTCCTGCTCCAGCGCTAGGGAGCCCACCCTCAGAACACCACTATAACGTCAATCCTTTCTTCGATATTTAAATGCTGCGATCCTCTCGAGCATAATTTCTGATTTTAGCCATTTTATTTATATATGGGGAAATTAATATGCTCGCTGAAAATTGAATTCGGATACATTTAGGTCTTGAGCCAAAAGTAAAGTTAATTAATGGATTAGGCGTCATCGATAGTTGAAGATGGAGAAAGGGGGAACCCTAAGGGAGATCGTCTTTAAGACCTTCCTCAGGAATCCTGGGCTTGGGCCTTCTGAGATGGCTGAGAGACTCGGCGCGAACTATAACTCGGTGAAGGCCATCTACGCCAGGCTCTGCGAGGAGGGGCTGCTCAGAAGGGAGAGTAGAGGAAACTACTCCGTAAATTATGAGGGGATCCTGCTACACCTTCTCGAGAGGATAGAGGCCCTTGAGCGGGGTGGTAGTTGATGGTCGAATCCATCTTGGATAGGGCTCTCGAGGAGCTATCGCCGACGACGAGTCTCTTCAAGATCTTCCTACACCTCTCCCTCAGAGGGGCTATGTCTCCAAGTCAGATCGCCGAGGAGACCGGTATCTCTCCGGGAACCGTGAGGCCCGCCCTGAGGACGCTGCTGAAGAGGGGGTTTGTCACTCAGCGTGAAGATGGCTCCTATGCCGCTGTGGAGCAGCTCCCTCTCGTCAAGGTTCTCTCCCATATCTATGCCAGGCTATCGAAGGGTTAGGCGTGGGTTGCCTTGGCCTCCGATGCCCTGGAGAGCCTGAGGAGG
>CAZEET010000034.1:0-10645 GCA_964511325.1 uncultured Candidatus Bathyarchaeia archaeon
GAGTGGCTGGTGAAACGCAACTTCGGCTTTCTTCTGAGCATAGACGGTACTAAGCGTACTCATGACATGAATAGGGTGTATCCAGATGGTCGTGGCTCATTCGATGACGCTTGGAAGGGCGTAGAAAGACTTATGGAGCTCAATGCGGGTTTCCAGATACGCTGGTCTATAGCACCGAACCAGGTAAAATACCTCTTCGAGGATCTCGAATGGTACATAGATCACGGTATTTACAACATAGCTCCAGATCCCGTCTATGAGGTTGAGTGGAAGCCTGAGGATCTCTGGGAGCTCCGTGAACAGCTCAGGTTGATCCGTGATCACGTCCTCGATTGGTGGAAGGAGGGCAAGAAGGTAATACTCAAGCCCGTTAGGGACGGTCTTGAGTTAGCCCTTATGCTTGAGCGTGGGATAACGAGGAGGGAGTGGAGATCTCGCTGTGGTCTTGCACAGGGAGGCGTGGGCATAGATGTTAACGGCGACATTTACGCCTGCCATAGATTCTGCTCGTCTCGTGCCGTTAAACTCGGAAATGTCAAGACAGGCTGGGATACTAGGGCGAGGATCGAGTGGATAAAGAATTGGATAAAGTGTCCACCGTACAGCGAGGAAGGCGTTGAACGCTGTCGTAAGTGTATTGCTCGTGGGGTATGTTTTGGCGGATGCCTTGCGGTCAATTACGACATGTTCGGTGATCCTCATGTAATGCCTAAGGCTTATTGTGATATCCGTGAGATCTATATTGAGGTCTTCTCTCCGCTCTACTTCGAGGCAAAGCGTAGGGGTATGTACGATTTCATTGATACCTATCTGAAGGTTACGTATTGAGGTGGTGCACGTGGCGAAGTATAAGATTGTTGATGTTAGGGTGGATGGAGATCAGGTCGGTATTATTTTAGAGGGTAAGTGGAAGTATGAGGACAAGGAGATGGACGACGGCTTTGCGGTCTGGATTCCTCTAGATGAGTTCAAGAAGTTTTTCGATGAGAAGGGTAACTTCGATAAGAAGGCACTTATGGAACTCCTTAGGGAGAGGATCAAGGAGAGGGTTAAGTTCCTTGTGCAGACTCATAAGGAGTGGGAGGCTAGGGAGAGCCGTCATAAGGGGATGACTGATAAGGTTAAGGAGGCGTTCAAGGACATTGAGATCTCTGACGAAGAGTCGTAATTTATATATAGCAGTATGGTGCATATACTATAATAGTGGTGCTTATGCCTGGCGATTGGAGACAGGTGCGTGTCAAGATAGCAATAATAAACGAGCTTAGGAAGATTTATGATTACCCATACCTCTCGGACTCTGCTATAGTGAACATGGCTCTTGAAGATCTTATCAGAATGAGGTCTGGCAAACTTGTCCGTGAGGAGATTCAGTGATGTCTGTTTGGTCTGTCCTGCGGAGTCCTGATGCGGTCATTGTCCTAGTTGCAAGCCTCATAGTCAATGTCTTTACATTCGTTCAGGAGTCCCTCGTTCCAGGCTCTGCGGAGCATTGGCAAGTCGGGTTGTTCCTCTTGGCGTTTGCGTTGTTAATGTACCTAATTTACAGGCGTCTTCACAGCGTTATTTCAGCGTTTACGTTCATTATTTGCCTGTTTAACGGTGTCTTAGCTGTACTTTTAGATGTTGTGTGGGGATAGGTATGGATGGGTTTTATGTGGATACTAGGTCTCTTATCATAAGGGATAGTGCGGTTGATGGTGGCAAAGTCTATGTCCTTCAGCAGGGTTTTAAGGAGGCAATCATCTTTTACTCAGAGAATGAAAGGGAAATATACACTGTTGCAAAGTCGAAGCGTAAGTTCTACGTTGCTCGCAGGGTTATCCGTGATGGCAGGCTTGTTACTGTCTCTAGTAAGTCGTTTTATTCTACGGCTGAGGACAGGAAATTTTTTTACAGGGTAAAGAGGGTGTTCTGGTCGGGGAATGAGGTGATGTATGAGTCTGCACTAAGGGATCTTAGGAACTACGTCCTTTTGAAGGCTCAAGGGTGATGTCTGTGAAGGATCTTAAGTATGTGGCTACCTTTTACCTTCCTATAAAGGTGTTCAGGGACAAGGAGGGTTTCTATTATGCAGAGATAGACAGTTTTGAGGGCCTCGATGAGTCCCTTGAGAGTGCAGTGATAATGGCGATACGGAGCTTTGCCATGCACGCTTCTTCCGCAAGGGTCTTTAAGTGTCTCGTGAGGGGTGAGTAATTTGGAGCTCTTTAGGACGTCGTATGGTGTCTTCCACGTTGCTGATCCTCTAGAGGTCATGCAGTCCCTGGAGGACTCTTCCGTGTCTTCTGTCTTTGTCGTCGTTAGAGGGGATGTTGACTACGGGAGGATCTTAAGGGATCTCGGCAGGGTTCTTGGTGATCCTAGTGCCCTTGTTGTCTATGTCTTCGGTCAGAGGATGTTGCAGTTCTTCTCTATGGTCTCAGGTATTGTCAGTGTCTTGGACTACGTTTCTACGCTTACTGTCTATGCTCCCTTGAGGACTGACTATATCTTTATCTTCGGCAAGAACATACACGCACCTAGACTTCCTTCGCCTGTCTTCGTGGGTTTCGAGGATCCTCTTGTGGTCTCAGGTAACGTTACTTTTTCGGATTGGTGTCCTACTCATCCTCTGGCTTTCATCGTTAGGAACGTTCTTCCTTCGGGCACTGTCTTCATCCCTTATGCCTATTATGGCGAGCTCTGCCTTGTCTGTGAGAGGCTAGGGGTTCGCTGGGTGGCGTGTGAGTACGATCCTTCTCTTGGAGGCGTCGTGAGGAAGATTGTTGCTGAGGGTGTCCATCCAAACGAGGCTTTGAGGGAGCTTCTCACTGTTACGCAGGTCTCTGAGAGGGAGGTGTCTCGTCGTGTGCCAACAACTTTGGCTGACTATGATACGGATAGTGAGGTTTCTGGAGAGGAAGAGGAAGGGAAGGAAGGGGAGAAGGAAAAGAAGGAGAAGGAAGTGAAATCTCCTCGAAAGAGGAGGGTTACTCTGTTTGATGTGTAGTAGTAATGTTAATATGTTTTCATTAGTATATTAGATAACGGTAGGTGCTATAGGTCGTGAGGGTGATCTGTCATGATTGAGGTTATAGCGGGTATCATATCTCTCTTCTTAGCTTTACTCTCAATATATCTTGGTGTGAGATGGAAGGAGATTTCTACAAAAATAGAGCTGATAGCAAAGCTTCTCAGGGAGCTTGCTGATGTTGTTCATGAGATCTCGGAGGCCGTTAAGGACGGTAAGATAACTCCTGAGGAACTTGAGGAGATTCATCAGGAGATAGAGAACCTCCTTAGGATTATTGCTGAGATAAAGTCAGAGTTTGATACTCTGAAGCTTCTCGGTTCTGTGAGGCACATGATGGATATCGTAAAGGAGGCGAGATCTCGTGAACGTAAAGGAGGAGATTCTAAGGATTCTAGAAGACGGAAGAGATCTAGAAAGTCTAGAAGATAAAGTTGATTGGCTTTTCAAGGCTACTAAGGCTTTGGCTGTTGGGTTCTTGGAAGTTCATAACGCAACGAAGTGGATACTCAGGCTTGTAACTGCAATGCTTCCTCTTTTGGCTACCGTGATTGGTCTTGTCCTGCACTGACGGATGATGGGTGGTATTGAATGTTCAGGAAGGATGGCCTCTCCAGAAAGGTTTCTGAGCTGACACTATTCGAAATTATAAGGGGGTATTCTGACGTTGATGACCACGTTGGTGATGAGGTTCAGGTTACCGTGAGGGTACCTGAGTTATGGGTATTCGTTGCGAGGATATTGAGGGAGAGGTATGTTGATGAGTATAACGCTGAGCTCTCTTTTTCTGACCTTTATAAAAACGCTCATAAGCTTGGCATGATGCTCCTCATACAGGATCCGATCTTCTCAGACATAAGGAGGTATTCGAACCGTGTTAAACATCTTCTTCGGGAGTTCGAGGACGATGATGATATAAAGGCTATGATTGCGGATGGCCTTGAGACTGCTGGTTCTATATCTTCAAAGTTCCACAAGGCCTTTGGCAGTCTCAGGTCGAGGGTAAACTTTAAGCCTTATCCTAAGTGGGCGAGGATAACGTATGACTTGTCATATCAGACCCTTTTGTCTTCTTCTGATTTGATTCGTGGTGCTATTTTATACGCTTTTTCTACTGAGTATTACCTTCCAGAGATAAATGAGTTTAGGCGTCTTCTCAGTGATTATCGTAAGGTCTTTGAGAGCATTGTCAAGGAGCTAGAGTTTTACCTTAATAAGGGATCTCAGTGATACTCTGTCCTTTGAAGAATAGTTTCGTGTTCTTGAACGCTGGGCAAAAGGGTTTGTATTTACACAGGCTACAGAATGAGGACACCTTGTAACTTGGCTCTAAGTCCTTCATGAGGCACTCATACACGTATAGGAACTTGTTTATTATGTCGTTGATCATCAGGTCATCTTTCTCTATGTGGTATGACTTCATCTTTCCCGTGTTCACGTCGTAGTACACTATATTTGCGTCGTGGCATCCCGTTAGCCACATGTATATCTGCACTTGTGCTATGTGCTCTTCGTAGGGTTTTGGCGGTATTTTCGATACGGTCTTGAGCTCCTCTACGGTGTGGTTCACTAGCACGTCTACTCTCCCTTTGATCGTTATTCCCTCGATTTCTCTTTCAAACGGTACTTCTGTCTCTGCAAGTGGGTTCTCCTGCTTTACTATGTATAGCACTCCTAAGTGCATTAGCGTTCCTCTCATCTTCAGGTATAAGAATTCTTCGGGTTCTGGTACGTCCTTTGCTCTCCTTGTGTAGTATATCCTCAGTGGGCAAAAACCAGCTTCGGAGGCGTTAAAGACATTGTCTGCGATAGGGCCCTCCTGTGCCATTTTTCTCATATAATCAATTAATATGTCTTCTATGACACTCATTTGTTCATCACCAACAAGTGTCATTCATCAATTTAATATATCTGTGTCATCATATATATACTTTTATATACTATCGAAAAACATATATATATTATAATGGTTATTATAATAACGAGGTGGTGTTCATGGATGAGCCTTTGCTTGCAAGGTTTGAACGCAAGGTGTTACATAGAAACGTGAAAAACACGTCCCCGAAGGTAAGCGTTCCTCGCTGGTGGGTCGGGTCTTCTGACGAAGTCGTAATTGAAATTTATCCTAGCAAAATAGTAATACGCAAAATTGGAAGGGCAAAGGACGAGTACTTGCGTGCAGTATGGTAGGAGGAAATGGTCGGTTAAGATCTAGTCGGTAATAGAGGGTTTGCCTTCTTTTTTCCATATTTTTTGTATTTGGTGAGTATCGGTCTAAAGGCGTGTTCTTAATTTGGTGTTTGTGGTGTTCATTTTACCTATTTAAACTTTTCTCTTTTTTACAAAGGAGAAAATTATATATATGTCCTGATGCATTATTATTCATGGTGATGCGATATGAATGGGGTTGGTGAGATAAGTTTTGGGTTTAGGCCACAGGATTTGAGCAAGGCAGTGAGGCCACCGTTCGTTGGCATGGTGGTCTACGCTGAGTTCCCTTGTGATTGTGTTGTCTGCAGGAAGGGTAAGGAGAGGCTAGAGCAGATCGGTGGCAGGACAAGGACGGAGAGGGTGCACTTAATTATAAAGCCTCTTACGCAGTTTACAGAGCTACAGCACGCATGGTACAACATCTCTAAGATCATGTGGAGTGCCTTCGGAGGCTTCGTTATAGCCCTGTCTGAGCTTGGGTTCACTACTGATAAGGAGAAGCCAGAGGAGCAGTGGAAGGATGTCCAGAACTTCCTTCTGGGCAAGGTGTTCGAGTGGAGGTCAGAGAACCCTGTGAAGTTTGTCGAGGAGCTAACGGGTGAGCAGAGGCCAAAGAGACTTCCGCCAGCACTTGTTGAGGCTAAGGAGCAGTGGTTCCCTGTGAGGGTAGTCCCAGAGTCAGAGCTTGTCGGTTATGATCTCAAGGCCCTCTTCGAGGAAGGTAAGGAGCAAGTGAAGGAACTCTTCAGGAGAATGGAAGCTGGTGAGATACAGGTCGAGGAGTTCGAGCCATTCGAGGCGTTTCAGTGATCCCCCTTCTTTCAGTATTTTTGCAGTGAGCGGTGGTCGAGATGATCGTCAAGGCCCTTATATACGGTGATTCGGGTTCTGGGAAGACCCATCTCTCTGTTGAGATAGCTAAGGCTGTGGACGCTGTCCTCATAGACTGCGATGAGGGTGCAGAGCCTATCATCCAGAAGCTCAAGGCTGATAACGTCATGAGGCTTCATGGCACTCCATACACTACGTTTCTCAGTTCTCTTTCGACTGCTGTAAAGACGGATAAGAAGATGATTATCATTGATTCTCTTACAGAGTTTATGGAGCTTGCAAAGAGGTACATCAAGGAGAAGGCTGTTAGGGCTGGTAGGTTTTATCTACAGGGTATGCATGAGAAACCTATCCAGGATCCAGATACCTTCATCGTTACTTGGGAGCTCACGCCTTCGGTGTATGACAAGGTTAGGGACGTGATGCGTGTCATCAACTCTGCACACAAGTCCTTCATTGTTACTTATCATCCGCCGACTACTAGGTCTCAGGGTCAGGTCAACTTGTTCAAGGAGGTCGTTAGGCTCTGTGATATCGTGGTTCTTGTGAGCCGTGATACAGTGAGGATTCAGAAGGACAGGTTCTTTGATAGGATCGGGGAGATGTCATCAAAGGAGTTTGTTGAGTATGTCCGTAGTCTGTTAGTTGCTGAGAAACTAGATGAGGTGAGTATATGGGGATCAGAGTAGTGGGTTCATATAAGGGTTATCCGAGGCTGACGTTGGCGAAGGAACTTAGGGAACTAGGGATAAAGCCAGGGGATGTTGTCGAGATCTCTGTTGAGGGTAATGCTGTCGTGATACGCAAGGTGGCGGTTGTGTATGAAGGAAGAGGAGAAGAGGAAGGTAGTTCAGGAGATAATTCAGACTGCTGATGAGCTCTATGATTATGCTTCTGACACTCTAAAGAAGATCTATAACATTACTTCTCGTCTCGCTGGTAGTGAAAGGGTTTCTTTGGAGAAGATGAACATAATGTTCCTTACGTATCTACGGATCCTTGTGGACACTTATCATGACTTTGTGGGCGAGACCTGTAGGGAGAGTCTTGATAAGGAGGCTAAGACCATTCTCTTTGAGGTTCTAATGGAAGCAGGGAGGACTAGGGATAACATTGGTTAGGGTAATAGGGGTTATACCTCTCTTAGCTTTTTAAATATTTTTTCAAAAAGTTCTTTTTGTAGTCTGCAGTTATAGAGGGAGGTGGTGTTTTTGGTTAGGCGTTATTATCACGTTGCTGGGAGGCTCATTGAGGAAGAGGATTTTCACAAGTTCTTTGATCTCGTGATTTCATGGTATGCGGGGACTATCTCTGGTGCACGTTTTGAGCGTGAGCTCGCTTGGTTCAGGCGTAAGTATAACCTCACGAGGTCGGAGCTCTATACTCTCGCTAGGGAGGCTATGGAGCTTTTCAGGGCGGGCAGGCTCTATGTTATAATCCCTTTGAGGAAGGTCTTACAGAAGTTCAGGAGGTTCGTGAGGAAGGGCCGTGAGATATTCGTTGTCGGTGCTCAGCTCTGTGTCTTCTCGCTTGCTGATCACAGCTTTGAGTGTCTAGAGCACGTTATGGACGAGCTTGTTCATGAGCAGGTCAGTAGGTGGGGCCCTGCACTTGAGCCTACTGATAGGTACTCAACTGAGATCTATCTCTTGGAGGATGAGTTTGAGGGGCTGAGGAAGTACCTTGAGTCCTTCAACAGCTGGGCTAGGTCTAGTGATTGCTGGGCGAAGTACAGGTATACTCCTCCTCCAGACTTTAATGTCATTGATCACGTCCTTTCATACTTCGAGATCTGTGGCATAGAGGAGCATAGGTTCACAAAGCCCAATGAGACTATAAGGAAGTACCTTGAGCTGGAGGACGTGTGTAAGATTGTCCGTGATTACGTGGGTAATGTCGTGTACATACCCTCTGGTGTTGTCTCGGCATCGCTTTATGTCTTTGCGGACTGTGAGTATAGACCGAGGTGTCAGCTCTGGAAGGTCTCTGGCTGGAGGCCTCCCAGGACTCCTTATGGCACTCCACCTGCTCCGCCAAAGAGACCTGGAAGGCCTGCAAAGACTACCGCTGAGACTGAGGGTGTTTCTGGTGTTTCCTTCACTCCAAGACCGAAGGAGTTTCCTAATCCACTCGCTAGTTTCGATTTAAGGGACATCCCAGAGAAGTTCAGGGAGACCCTTGAGTTCTGTAAGAAGTACGGTCTCAACCCAATACCTTTGGCTCCGAACTCAAAGATGCCTCTCAAGGGCTATTCACACGGTTACCTTGCGTACTCTCCTATAAGGCGTGATGACCTTCAGTACTTCTACGATACTCGCTACAATATTGGCATCTATGCTGGCTACGGTAACCTCGTGATCGTTGATGTGGACGTGAAGGAGATGTTCCCTATAAAGACTGCATACGATGAGAGTAAGCGTGGCTATCACTTCTACATAAGGACTGATCCAGAGTTCTTCAATTACCTTGATCTCCGCAAAGTTTATACTGTCAGGAAGAATGGAAAGCTTGAGGCTATACTGCACATCAAGACCTCTGGTTACGTCGTTGCTCCACGTTCTGTCGTGGACGGTTTCGAGTATCGTTGGGTTTCTAAGGATCTCGCCTATGTCCCAGCAAACGAGCTAGTGATGATCCTAAAGACCTACGCTGGTAGGGTGATGCTGAAGTATGGAGGTAAAGAGGGTGAAGTTTAGGCCGTACCAGAGGGAGACTATTGAGCGTGCTATTCGTGCTTTTACTGAGGAAGGTTATAGGAATGTCATCATAGAGGCACCTACGGGCTTCGGTAAGTCCCTTGTGAACTATCTTATTGTTAAGAACTTGGGGGTTACTGCGTGGTACACTACTCCTCAGGTAGTCCTCCTTGAGCAACTAGAGCGTGATCCTCTTATCTCTATCCCTATTTTGAAGGGTCGTGATAAGTATCCGTGTCTCGTGAAGAACGTTTCTGCCGACATTGCTCCTTGTGCTACCATTCGTGGTTACTCCTGTCCTTATGTTGATGAGTGTCCTTATTTTCGTGATCGTGATGCTGTGCTCTCTTCTGATATTTCTGGCATTTCATTCGCAATGCTGATCAAGACACATAAAAATGAGAAGTTTGGAAAAAGGACTGTCCTTATAGTTGATGAAGCGGATGACATCGAGGATTGGGGTGCGGAGTTTGGTCGTATAGAGTTCAGGACTCCTCTCTCTTTCGGTAGTATCCATGAGATCATACGCTGGGCTGAAAAGAAGCTACAGCGTGTCGAGGCTGAGATAAGATTTCTTGAGGACATGGAGTATCTGACTGTGGCTGAGGCAATGAGGCTCCGTGATCTGAGGAGCCTCAGGGATAAGATCGAGTTCTTCTTGGCGGATGCCAAAAAGAGACCACATAATTGGGCATTCCGTAAGCGTGGGGATAAACTTGTTCTCCAGGTGATAGATGTTGGCTATGTCCTCGATAGGTTTGTCTGGTCTCGTGGGGATTATCGTATAGTTTCCTCCGCTACTATCATTGATGCGAAGCAGTTCGCAAAGTACACGGGTCTCTCTGGCAGGACTCTTTGGATCCGCATACCACATCCTTTTCCTAAGGAGATCAGGCCCATAATTTACAGGCCTGTCGCCAAGATGACTAAGAATGCTAGGGACTCTAGTGCCTATGATGCCGTTGTTCAGGAGATAGTCAAGATCGCTAAGAAACACGAGTTCGAGAAGGGTATCATACACGCTCACTCTTACGAGATTGCACAGGAGATCGCCAAGAGGCTTCGCCCACAGGGATGGTTTGTGATCACTCACGGCCCTGATGACCGTGATAGGAAGTTCAATCTCTTCCTTAGGGCTCCTAAGAACACGATATTCGTTTCTGTCGGTTTCTCTAGGGGTATTGATCTGAAATACGACCTTGCACGCTGGCAGGTTCTTACGAAGATACCTTTCCCTGATCAGTCAAGTATAAGAGTCCAGGAGCTGTGGGTAAAGCGGAGGGCGTGGAAGTGGGCGAGGTACCAGACGATAAAGACACTCGTCCAGACCTGTGGCCGTATTGTACGTGCTGAGGATGACTACGGTGTTACTTATATACTCGATAAGTCCTTTGAGTATCTTATAAGGTATAAGAAGGAGTTCCCTCCCTGGTTTCTAGAGGCTGTGATAGTTGAGGGGGATGGTAAAGATAGTAATGATGTATGAGTTGTGAATAATAGAAAAATATATATTTGAAGTATCACATTATTATACATAGTGATGCAATGAGGTGATTCGTTATGGCTGTTGAGCTCGATGAGGATGTTGATTATGTCCTCGTTAAGTGTCTGAAGACTCTCTCTGATGAAATATTAGGGACAGACGGGAACTTCTACAAGATCGTTGAGGGCCGTTCTTTGTTGATGCCCAAGGATACAGCGAAGATACTTCAGCTCTCAGGCGTCGTCAAGATTCTTAAATGATGAACAGCGTCTATTCTGAGGTGTCGCCAATGATGAAGGTGCCCTCCTCTGACTTTGTTCGAAAGTTTGTAAGGATGTGGATTGACTTTAGCAGTATTCCGTCATACCTTGTAATTCTTACGTGGATGATGAACAGCGACTCATCTGATCT
>CAZEET010000035.1:0-10512 GCA_964511325.1 uncultured Candidatus Bathyarchaeia archaeon
AGGCTTAGGACCTGCTGGCTCAGGCCTGCGTGGGTTCGAACCCCACCCCCCGCATTTTAGGATGAACCCGATTAATTCGACATCTCAAGAATTCTTTCGACTACCGCCTCTTCCTGAACAGCATTAGGTTGTCTGATGTGGTACAGAGGTACTCGAATCCAGCCTCTCCATGAGTTTGCATGCTTCTCAGCTTTTCAAGCCGCCTTAGAGATGTAATTTGTCTGATTTGAAGCTACTAGATGCGCGTAGATAAGGGTGTTCTCGACGTTTTTATCTCCAAGTAGGTTCATGACGTGGGGGAATCCTTTGTCTTTTGATATCCCATCGTTGTCTTGAAGTGTCATAGCAGCCCATTACATACTTGTTTCTCCTAAGCAGGGAATTTAGTACGGCCATGAGTCTCCCGGAGATCTTTGGGATGTGAGGCCTACCGCCTTTCTTAGGTGTTACTCTAAGAGTTGCGAGCAAGAATCTAAAGAACTACTTGACGAAAACATTATGACTATACCTAAAATAAGATCAGAGGTCATTAAGTTGCCTATGTTATTCTCTTTATTTTTTATTAGTGAGGCGTAGATTTTTCTCAGACCCGTGAATTACTCCTGCGAGAAATTAGTCTTACAATCTATAAACTTTAAATTGTCTTTTTAATTATCTCCCAAACGGTCTGATACACACATTAAGAAAAGCTAGGAAGAAGATGAAGCTGAATGTATTGGTCTAGGCAGATCTGGAATGAAGTATACTTAATACTTTTCCTAGTAGGACTGACTCTATTCTGCATCTCGTTCACCCCATTTCTTTTGAGACTAATCAGTGAGAGAAGGAAGAGATCGATATGAATAAACTCGAAGGTGAAAAGATACCTCATATGTTTGTAAAGTATAATTATTTTATAGAATGGATTCGTAACGGTTATTCTAGACCATGGGATAGAGCTGAGAAGATTTTAATCGTTTTAACTACGTTATCTCTTCTCTCAGACGCTCTTCTTACATTGAAAATATACAACACCCCTATATTGTCATATCCATTTCATCTAACATATATTGAGAGAAACTATCTTACCTTCCCTTTACTTTTTAAAAAACCATTACTTATCTTTCCATATTTTCTCTCTTGGCTTGGCGTCATAGTCCTATTCAGAATTATTCGAAGTGCTGAATTTACACTCGCGATAATTCATATAACCAGTAGCAGTACAGCATCCATAAACAATCTTGGACTTCTCCTCTTTAAAGAACCTATCATAGCATCCTTACTAGAACCATATAGTCTTAGAGTCGAACCTATTATATTAATTATACTCTTGATTTATATGTTTGCTCAGTTATTTCATATCTTAAAGGTTCAAAAACAACAATATATGTTTAAAGAGGCCTTTTTATACATTATAGGCTTATTTTCAGCATTACTTACAGAAATAGGAATTACTGTAGTGTGGGAGATGTTTATTAACGTATTTTTGTACTAATAATATCATAAATTTATAAATTTTGTGAGCGAGAAAAACAAAGAAATGTGATACTTAGATCAGAGTACTCTTTCGGAGAAAAAGCTGCCACGTCAGTTTGGAACAAACCCGCAGAATAGCTTGAGCATGTAATAATCGAGGTCTTAGATCATCTAGTTTTTCATCCCAGCTCGTAACAAGAGACAATAAAATTCTTACCTATGCAATATCGCTCCGATAAAGATAAGAGCTCTGTTTGTAATTTTTTTAAATTCACCCCCCACACCTTATCAACGTCACTTCTGACTAAAATTTCTCAGTGCGCGCTAGTATACCACTAAAAGGTTAACAAGTGAACTTTTAACTATCCGAAAACAGAGGTCCTTCTCCGTGGTCAGTATAGCCGAGGATGTTTAGAATTTTTTGCGTCGCTTCCTCTGAGGTGGTGAGGTCCGTGTTTATCTTGAGGTCGGGCTTCTCGGGTGGTTCGAACTCCTTCCAGATGATGTGGATCGCTCTCTCGGGTACAAGGCTACCCCTCTCCTGGTTCCTCCTGAGGCAGGTCTCCAAGGAGCAGTGGATGTAGACCTCCAGGATCGGCTCGCCCCTGACGGCCTCCCTCAGCTCCTCCCTCCACCGCCTCCTGTAGAAGGTGCCATCGACGATGAGGTACCTCCCTTCACCCTTCCTCCGCCGCACCTCCCTCATCAGCCGTCGATAGACCTTCCTCCGAAACTGGTCCGAGGAGATGACCTGTGACCCTTCCAGCTTCCCTGCCAGCCTCCGGGCTATCGTCGTCTTCCCCGCGCCGGCGGGTCCGAAGAGGAGGATGATCATCCCCTTAAGGGAGAAGGGTTCCAGACGCCCTTAAAACCCTTAGGACCCTGGAGCGGCATTCACTACAGAAGTCGATGCCCTTTCTGTCCGTGTCCAGGATGGAGTTGGAGAAGGACATGACGCAGCGGGGGTCATCGCAGTGGCCGAGGCCGAGGGTGTGCCCGATCTCATGGATCGCCTCCTTGGCACACCGCTCCAAGAAGAGTCCCTCATCCGGGGCCTGGCCGTAGAACTCCGGCCTCAGCCTATGGAGGCTGACGACGGCGACGCCCCAGCGGGGGTGGGCCTCCCCGAAGACGAAGTTCATGGAGGGGACGTAGAGATCCGCCCCCGTGACCCCCAGCAGCCTATCTGCCCCAGACTCCACGGCGAGGGGCTGGAGCTTCGAGAGGAGGATGCTGGAGTTATACTGGTCTCGGGGGGCGTTATAGGCCTCGAGGGGGAGGGACATAACCTCCCTCAGGAGCACCGTGCTCGTCCCCGGAAGGACTTCCCGGAGCACCCTTCGGATATGCTCAATAACCCCCTCATCGACGGGCCCGATGCGCAGAACCGCTATCTTCAAGGCCTCTATCCCTCAACCTCGTCGAGTAGATCATGGGCAACTTCTTAGAGAGGAGAAGTTAGAACTAATATCCCTTATGGTTAGTCGTTAAGGAAAGCAGTGTTGTGGGTTTCCATAAGTGTAAAGTGAAGGAAGTAGGGGGTTCCTTGAGTCGTAGGCGAGTCGGCATTCTTAACAAAGGCCCATAATATCTGAAAGGGTCTGAGAGCCATAAGTCGAGATCCCCCCTACCAACTGTCCTCTCCATTCCCCCAACCTCATAATTCCACCTGATTCCAGCTTCTAATCCTTTAAAATCCACCAAAAAGAGGTTGTTGAAATAGTAGTAAGGAATCGATTACTAGAGTCTCACTATACCCACTCCGTCCTTTACTTGAATCTCTGTCCCATACGGCTCAGAGAGCCTCTTCAGTCTTTCTAGGATCTCCACAGCCTCTTCCTTCTCAGCCAGTGTTGGCCTCCCTCTTTGTGAGCGAGGCCTCTCCTCTCCTAGAGTAACGGGGTATAGCCTCAACTCTGAGAGCTCATCTCCCTCAAACTGAGTTACTGCGACTACACTCCTCCAATATTTTGCTTCCGCCGTGAACCACTTTCGGGGTGGGCGACCGGGCCTTGATTCGCCCTTCTCCCTCTTATCGAAGGCGTCGGCAGGTGTCCCACTGTAGGGATCTAACCCGTAACGCTCATAGAAGTCTGCAGGCATTTTGAGGACGGTGTCGTTCTGGAAGATGAAGTTCCCTAGGCCATAGAAGATAGGCCTCCCCTTATAGATCTCGATCCCCCTGAGGGCGTGATGGCCGTGGCCTATGAAGGCATGTGCCCCGGCGTCGATACAAGCCCTAGCGAAGGTCTCTATGAACTCCGCAGGTCTATCGGGATCCTCCACTCGCCCTTCATGGGCGTGGAGAGAGAAGAGGACCCAATCTGCCATCCTCACCGCGTACTTTATGGATTCAAGATTCCCTTCCATATCCCTCTCATGGGGCTCCGTGTGAACTCCAACATCCTCCCCAGCTACGAACCTATTTCCGAGGAAGTAGAACTCCCCCTCTGGCTGCACGGCCTTAGGGAACTTCAGGGTAGCCGAGATCTCCTTCAGATATTTAAGATGCTCCTTCTTAACAACGAAGTACCTATTATACCTCAGGGGGTTCAATCCAGGCCTCCCCTTCAGGTCTCGCCGTGCATCCCCTGCCCTCCCGAAGGCTGCGAAGGTGGAGGCAGCGGCTATGAGTGCGACCCTTCCAGACTCGATCTCGAGAAAAGCGGGCGCTCTAGCCTCCGCCAAGTTGGCCCCCGTCCCCGCGTGGACGATTCCCGCGTCGTCAAGATGTCTCAGGGTGGAGAAGAGACCCTCATACATGTAGTCGAGGCTATGATTATTGGCCGTCGAGACCATGTCGAAGCCCATCCACTTTAGATCCTCTAAGAGGCGAGGATCCGCCCTCGTCCAAGTCCCCCCTGACTGGGCTGCAGGGTAGCCCTCATAGTTATGGACTGTCACCTCAAGGTTCGTGAAGGCTAGGTCCGCGCTTCTTATAATCTCCACCATATCGAGGAAGCGAGGCTCCTTGTGGACGGATTGGCGCATAGTGATGAAGGAGTCCCCAGTCATGCAGATTTTGATCTTCTTAATCATCTTCTCAACCTCCTTTCTAAATATTCTGGGGGATCTTCTAAAGAAAAAAATTTAGGTATTAAGTGAATGCTAATAGTAAGTTATGCAGATGTGTGCAACCTATTTAAGAAAAACGTTGTAAAGAGATTTTTATGGGGTAGAGATTGATTTGAATGACTCATGCCACAGATTGTTTATTTCTCCGAGAACCAGGGTGTAACGGATGTGAGAGATGCATATAGTGTAGGAGGCTATTGAATCGATCGAGGAAAGAAAGCAATCAACTTGGGATCGTATTTTACCCTCTATTTCAGGCGGAAGAATAGTCATCCCTGTATGTGAAAGATGCAACAAAAGTAAATGGACTCTCGGTCTCAAAACTTGGCTTAGATGGACAAGAGACAACAGACCTCAACTCAGGGGCAGGGTTGTCAGCTATTGCAAGTAGAAAAGAAATAAGATCGCCAACTAGTAAGAGAAATTTGAGAGGAGTGACTTTCTACAAATAAAACATAGATTGGTGGACCGAGCGGGATTTGAACCCGCGACCTCCGCCTTGCGAAGGCGGCATTCATACCAGACTGAACTATCGGCCCTTCTCAATCTATAGTTTGGGCATCTATTTTTGGTTTTCTGTCGGTGATACTCAGGGCTGAGTGATTTTTTGTACATATTTTATTCACTAATTACTCTGGGTATAGACTTAAGCTTGGTAATGGGCCTGACGAAACTCGCTCGGAATATCCTTAGAGTGTATAGACCTACTTATTGATGGTTTTTCCCTAGAGGTTAATCTGATAAGGAGATCCAGAGGACTTAACTAATTAGTCCCAAGGGCAAACGTGGAGATCATAGAAAATAGGAATAGATTAGCACGCATTATTCCTCCATTGCTAGGATCGGGGGATCAGAGGGATGAGGAACTTACACTTAGGGAGGAGCTGATGTCCCGTGGACCTGAAAAGGTCATCATCGTCGGAGCCCCATATCATAAATAAACTTGAGGAAAAGAAAAGGGAGAAGGAAAGAAGATTTGCGTGAGTCAACACACACACAAATTTAATATTTTATATATAATTTAAATCTCTCTGTCTTTTTGACCATCTTTATTGATAAAATTTATATATTGAGAGATAAAAATGAAGTTGGGTGTCACTATGGGAATTGAGTTGATTTCAGGTAGACTCTCTTGGCTTGCGATTACAGTGGTTTTCTCTTCAGCAATGCTAGTGTTTCTGGTGTTGGCAATGAAGAGGATCTATGACCCTAAAATCAGGAGACACCCAGGGATAGATGCTATAGATGAGGCTATAGGGAGGGCGGTGGAGATGGGTCAGCCTGTTTGTTACTCCCCAGGCATCGCAGGGATCTATAGTACAAAGTATGCAGCGGATACCTCTGCTGCTTTGACGATACTTGACTATGTAGCGAAGAAGGCAGTTGAGAAGGGAGCACCTATTATAGTTGGGGTAGCTCCGCCCACAGTTCTACCTCTAGCCGAGGACATCGTTAAGACGGCATATATAACGATGGGGAGGCCAGAAGAGTACAAGAGCGGTGAGACTGTTCGTTTCTTATCACCCCACCAATGGGGCTTCACAAGTGGATACATCGGGATATTGCATAGAGAGAAACCCGCCGTTAATCTACTTTTAGGCTGCCATGCCGCTGAGGCTATGATAATTGCTGAGACTGGAGCCTCTGTTGGGGCCGTGCAGATATCTGGTACTACAAATGTATATCAGATGCCCTTTTTCATTGCTGCCTGTGACTACACCTTCCTCGCAGAAGATGAGTATGCCGCAGCCGCCTATCTCTCCCCAGATCCCACTCAGAGGGGAGTAATCTTCGGCCAAGACATAGCGAAGATTATCTGCTCTATTCTGGTCCTTCTAGGTGCAATATCGGCGACGTTCGGCATTGAAGTATTTAAAGAGATACTGTCATTATAGGAGGGGAAGGGAATGGTCTCTATTTGGAGAAGGGCAGCTGAAGTTATTCTCTTCATAGTAGCCGTGACGATGCTAGTTGATTTCGTAGTAGAGATGGATATGCTACAGAACGTCGCAACTGATTTGAACAGATGGGCTACAATAATCGCAGCCTTTGCCCTTGGACTCGGAGCTTACAGCCTTTTAACGAGACACATCCGGATTATATCACGAAAAAGTGAGGGGTGGCCCTACAGTATCGCCATGATTGGAACTATGACCGTCTTCTTGCTAACAGGCTTTATAACCCGTAGCATAACCAGCGACCAGTACAACTGGATCTACTCCACCATCATCCAACCCATCTCTTCGACCATGTACGGTATGAATGCGTTCTTTATAGCCTCTGCATCCTACAGGGCCTTCAGAGCTAGGAACTGGGAGGCGGCTTTACTACTCGTTGCCGCTATCTTCATCATGCTGAAGAATGCACCTATTGGGGGAGTTATATCTCCAACCCTTCCCGCGATAGGTAAGGTGTTCTGGGATTTGGCAGGTGCAACTGGGATGAGAGGGATACTCATCGGAATAGGCATCGGTACACTTGCATTGAGCCTCAGAATAATCTTGGCCCAAGAAAAGACTCCCTTAGGAGGTGCAGAAGAGTGAGATCTGAACAAAAGTTATCCTTATCAAAATCACTAGGAAGGGCTTATCGACAAATAATATACCTATTGCTCTTCATCTCCCTATCGATCCCTCTGATAAAACCCATTGGCCTACCAGTCCCAATTCATGAGACAACACTCGGAGTTTACAACACCATCGAAGCCCTGGAGCCTGGGGATGTTGTAGTGATGGCAAGTAACATCGGAGCGGCCATAGCTAGTGAGGTTTACCCACAATATATCGCAGTGCTAGAGCATGTGTTGAGAAAAGATGGCGTGAAGATACTCTTAGTCGACCACAGCACAGAGGCCCCGATCTGGACGGAGAAGGCCTTAGAGGAACTTAACGCCTATGAGAGAAAGAGCTATGGAGAAGATTTCGTACACATCGGCTTCATCCCCGGAGGAGAATCTGGGATCGCCGGAATTTGCAGAGATATTCATTCCCTCATCCAGGTAGATTATCATGGTTACTCCCTGAGCGAACTACCCATGATGGCGGAGATTAGAGATGCAACGGATTTCACAATAGTCATAGATTTCTCAGCAAGCGCCGATACTCAATTCTGGCTTAACCAGGCCTATGCACCATACGGGACAAGAGTAGCCTTCGGACTAACGGCCGTGAAGGTCCCCGACGCAGTAGCGTACTATACCGCGGGTCAGATATTCGGGATCATAGAAAGCCTTAAAGGTGCAGCCGAATACGAGATCCTAATCAAGAGGCCAGGCATTGCCGCTAAAGGTATGGATGCACAGTCGATAGCCCATCTACTCTATATAGGTCTAATTGTAGTCGGAAATATCATTTTCTTCGTCTCTAAAACTCAAAGAAAGAGGTGATAGTTGTGGACACCATAAGTGTATTAGTCTCAACGGCGCTAATACTCATGATCTATAGCATCCTATACCGTGAGAACCCCGCCTTCAGACTAGCCGAGAACATTTTAATCGGAGCTACAGTGGGCCACTCAATCGTCGTTGGTGTCTTCCAAGTCCGGGACTTAGCCCTCAGCAAATTTATAAGTGGAATTCAAACAGGGAACATAAGGGATATTGCCTATATCATCCCAATGACACTAGGGGTCTTAATTTACTTCCAGTTCTCGAGGAGATACAAGTCAATCTCTCGCATCTCTATCGCGGTCATGCTCGGGGTCGGTCTTGCCTTATCAACACGAGGCCTACTCTTCGTTAACGTTATTGGACAGGTAAAGGGAGCCATGTTACCACTAAACAACATAAAAAACATCGTATACACCTTCGGTCTTATCTCTGTCCTCACATACTTCATATATGAAGAAAGAGCCTCAAAGATGGCAGGTCCCCTTCCAAAAGTAGGCAGGTACCTTCTGATGCTCACAATGGGAGCATACTTCGCGAATGCGATTATGGGGAGACTATCCATAGTCATCGGGACACTTAATACGCTGTTGATGTCACCCTCGTGTTACTTGATCCCAGTCGCTCTACTTTTGATCGTAGCCGATTTATTTATAAGAACGAAAGTCGCCAAGGTTTCAAAGACATAATTCCCTTTATTTTATATAACACTCTTATTATTGAGCATTTATTGATATTCGGAATAGTAAGAGGGGGCTCATAAAGTTTAAATATATTTAAGATATAAGTAGGTCGAAATGAGTGATTTAATGTTTAATAAGGTGGAGAAATTCCTAGTTAGGGAAATATTGGAGAAGCAGGGGGTTCCAGGTTTCTCAGTCTCAATAATCAAGGACAAAGATATAGTCTGGTCTAAGGGGTTTGGCTATGCAGATCTGGAAGAAGAGATCCCAGCGACCCCAGAAACGGTTTATCGCGTCGCATCTGTATCTAAGCCTGTCATCGCGACAGGTCTTCTACAGTGGATGGAGCGAGGTAGATTTCAACTCGATGACCCTGTAAATGATCTCATGGAAGATGTGAAGATTATTTCCGAATTTAAGGAACAGCCAACGGTACGAAACCTCCTTACACATACCTCAGGGCTTCCAGTACATGTCGATCCCATCTACTTTAATGAGAGCGAGTGTGTCTCCCTTGAGGAACTGATCAGAAACTCTGCAATAGCCGTCCGACCTCCTAATCAGGAGATAGTCTACTCGAATACCGCCTTCAATATAGTTGGTTACCTTGTGGGATTATTCGCTGGAGAACCCTATCCTCAGTACATGAAGAAGAACGTCTTTGAACCCTTAGAGATGAACTCTAGCTCCTTTGAGCAGACCCCCCGGATTAGAAAGTTGATGGCACAACCCTATACCCGTAAGAAGGCGGGTGCCCCCCTCGAAAGGGTTAAACCATGGTATGGAGGCTCTCTCCCTGAGAAACCCTGTGGCTCTCTTTTTTCCACCGTTATAGACCTTGGGCACTTCCTGATAGCTCAGATGAATGGGGGGTTATATAAAGGTCGTAGGATCCTAAAGGAGGAGACGATAAAGGAGATGCACAAACTACAGGCGAGTGCAGGGGCCTCACGAAGTGGCTATGCCCTAGCATGGAAGAGAACTATCCATTATGGAAAAGTTATGCTGTCACATACAGGAGGCAATTTAGGGTGGAGGGCTCATGCGGCCTTCTATCCAAAATTGAAAATAGGCATTGTCATACTAACCAATAACGGTGCACATAATGCTAGGTGGAGACCTCCAGCTAGGGAAGCATTACATCTACTCCTCGGTGGAAGCCTCTCATTTGATCCTAAGAAAACAAGAATGGAAGTTATTCCAGAGGATTGGAGGAAACTCATCGGCGTATATTGTCGAGGTCTCATGAAGGTGGAGATTAAGATTGAGGAAGGTAACCTTGTTCTTCAAAGGGGAATTGAGAAAGCTTATCTCGAGAGGATCGACAAAATGAGATATTTGGTTCACGGAGGAAGTAGCGATGGGATGGAACTCACATTCGAATTTGATGGAGATGGATCGGTAAAGCAGTTTGATTTGGAGACAGAAACATTCAAACCTTTTGTGGAAAAGAAGCTTGTAATCGATGAAAAGACTGATTTAATCGGAACTTGGCATGGAAACTATGTCCATCCTTATGGATATTTCACAATGGAGTTGAAGATTGAGGACGAGATGCGGGCCACGGTCACAGATTGGAATGGAGTTACTAAGCCATTAACAAACTTCAAGGCTCATCGTGGAAGGGTTAGTGGTAGTTTCAGTTTCAAAAATCTCCCAGGGTATATCGGTTGGGGCATAAGTGAGTTTGAGGCAAATTTAGACTTAGTTGCTGTTGCAGGGAAACTAGAGGGTCTTATGACTTTGAAGTCGGATACAGGTGAGGAATCTGCGGTACACTTGATCTTATCTAAAAACCAATACCACTCATAAAAAATGGGATATTTTATTTTTATTCATATTTCATATCCTCTTTCAGTGCTTTGATGATGCGTTCTGTGACTATTGGTATGATTTCTGCCGCTAACTCTGCCT
>CAZEET010000036.1:0-10330 GCA_964511325.1 uncultured Candidatus Bathyarchaeia archaeon
TTTTCCCATAATATTTAAACATATGTTTTTAGGTCGACACATGCTCACTTCATACCTTATACTCTTTAATCATATCTTTTAACATAGGTCGAACCTTTTTATCCCACCGGGATCTTTGATCTGAGGTGTCTCTAGACCATAACTATGGATCGAATGGTCAGAAGTTTTGCTATCGTCGCTCAATCTGGTCAGATAAGACTGGTCGAAGACCACTTTTAAAGTCAGAAGCCAAAGCGCCTCTGGGAGCACAAGGCAGAGAGACCGAAGAATCTCCCCACTTCAGTCGTGGAGAGTGTCAATATTTCTTGAGTATACCTACAGTTCTCAATAATGAATTTAAAAACGGACCTCGCTTTATGCATTAAGCTTTCAAGAAGACCTTACACTAAGAAAGGCGGGAGTTAAATATTTTATTAATGCCACGATTGCTGTAGTCGATGATGAGCTATTAGACATGGAGCCAGCAGGCTACACTATGTCCTGGCTTGATCTCGGTGAATGGAGGTTCCTCTTTGCGACAGATATCCTTTGCATATGGGCATCTTGGGGCGAATCTACATCCCGGTGGGGGGTTCACGAGTCTTGGGGGTTCCCCCGGGGGTACATTGCGTTCCCTAAACCTGTTTTTAGGGTCCGGCTCCGGGATCACCTCTATCAAAGCTTGGGTGTATGGGTGCGTTGGCTCATTCACGATGCGCATGAAGTCGCCGGTCTCCACTATTTTCCCGGCATACATAATGGCCGCCTTGTGGGAGAAATATTTTGCGGTTGACATGTCATGAGTTATGTATACAAAGGCTATATCCTCCCTCTTCTGGAGTTCCCTTAGCAACATTAGTATCTCCACTCTGACAGAGGCATCTAACATCGTGACAGGCTCATCTGCTATTATGAACTCCGGCCCCAGTATCAAAGCTCTCGCGATGTTCACCCTCTGCATCTGACCGCCGCTCAACATATGCGGATACTTCGGTATGAAATCCTCGGTGGGAGTGAGCTTCACCATCTCCAACGCCTTACATACTCTCTCATATCTCTCCTCCCTATCACCTATCCCATGGACAAGGAGAGGCTCCTCGAGCGTATGATATATGGTATGCATCGGGTCGAGGCACGAGTAGGGATCCTGAAATATCATTTGCGCCCTCCTCCTGAACCACTTGAGTTCCTTTAATGGGATGTGTGTTATGTCTATACAGTACACCTCTCCCTCCGAGGACACCACGAAGTCCTTCAAGGCGGGATGTTCCTCTAGCAACTCATCTCCATCCCTCACATAGAATGTTATCTTGCCACCGAGAGGTTCCAAGAGCCTCAGAGCTGTCATCCCTAGCGTGGTCTTCCCGCATCCAGACTCCCCTATTAACGCAAGAGTGTCGCCCCTATCTAAATCGAGGGAGACCCCATCCACAGCCCTCAAGTACAGGGGCTTGGAGAATATCCCCTTTCTTATTTTGTAGTACATCCTAACCTCATTTAAGGTAATAAGCAACTCTTTCCCCGTCTCTCTGCTCGGTGTAGAAATATTTAAGATTTACCAGACTAGATAACCCTTCAAAGGCATCGTTTAAGATGCCGTAATGAGGTAATTATGGTGAGACTATACACGAGACTTCCCTTCATAATCTCACTGTTCGCGTTGAGCATCACCTTAAGCTTGCTCTCCTTGACCACAGAGACGTATCTCATCAGAGAGCAGGACTTGACATACGAGGTCCCCCCTCAAATAGAATTCTTTGTGAAGGAGCTGGATTTGCCCGGCGGCCTAGTTGAGGCGCGCTCCCAAATCCCAGAGGGGGTGAGGATATATCTCCTCTCCACCAGCGACTATAAGCTCTACGATAGAACTGGCGTTCTCCCTGAGTGCTTCATCGATCATGAGAGGGGTGAACTGAGAGCTAGAAACCCCTCCTTCATATTGATTCAAAACGACTTAGGCGAGCCCATCGATATCAACGTTCATATAAAGGTATATGAAGTTAGCATGCCTTATGCCATGCTGTCCATCCCATCCTACTTGGCTATGTTGGCGGCTATAGCACTGCTGATAGTTAAGCTGGTGACATATCTAAAATCTTGAATATTTATGTCTAACATAGTTAAGCATTAATGCTCTAACACTTCAGCATAGAGCTTGCCCCATACAGCGTCCTCCGCACATTTTCCCTCAGTCCATGTTAACTTCACGAGGCGGAGGTCTTTGTCTTTAGCTCTAACGAAAAAGAAGGCGTGTCCCTCTGCTACTGTAACGCCGTGTCCATAGATGGATATATCGATGTGAACCTCTATGTCATGCTTTAAATGGTTGCTCACGGTCAGCATGGACTTGCTCCAACTCTTCGAGCCTATATCCTCTACTAACATGATCCATATCTCTACCACGGGGTCTCCTGGCTTCGACCTCCCCTTGAACTTATACCAAGTACCCTCATTAAGCGGGCACATGGGCCCTCCAACCGAGAAACTAACCTTTATCATCGACCCCGCGATGAATATCAGGCCTATGGTGATAGATAACACCAATAGAAGTAGGCATATTACCTCAACCGTTCTCCTAATATTCATCGTGATAGAGAGGAGAACTGCTCATAAAAACTTATCAGAAAAAAGGATGGGAGCTATTAGGCTTTAGGTGGTCTCCTCAAGAACCCTATGCCATAGGCGGTCACTAGTATACTTATGATCGCTACTGCCAGCGTTGCATATATCAAGTTCCTGAGGGCGACAACCGTCTTCTCTAGCATATCTACGTCCGCCGCCATGTCTGAGAGTGCATCGCCAATTATGTCTACTTTTGAACTTAGACTGGCCTCAATTGATCTAATTATCTCCTCGGTGTAGGCGACCACTGGCTTGACCAACAGCGGGGCTCCTCCTAAGGATATTAGCCCTGTGGCTTCATCTTTCACGAAAAATGTTGTTCTACACATTCCTATCTTTAGCTTGGCGGTATCTTCCTCAGTCAGCTCCGCCCATATACGTCCGGTGGTTGCATTCACCTCGGCATCCTTCTCGAATATCGAATTGCCCTCTGGGTCGAATGCATAGAAGGTAGCGGTGACGTTTCCATATGGTACTCCAGCCTTTGTCACATATGCCTCCACCGTCGTCGTCAGTCCTGGCACCGACTCCGCGGTCTTTGCCTCCACCAAAACCACGGCTGGGGCTACCAGATAGTTGAAGTGGTCGGCCTTGAATGGATATCCCCTGTGGGCCTTTAGCGTCACCATCTTGGCTGGGATGTCGACGTTCTCTAGGTAGTAGGGGCCGTTGCTTACCATGAAGTGCCCCAACTCGTTATACCATGCATTCAGGGCCTCCCATCTAGCAGTTGCATCCTCTGGACCTATGCCCCATACGGCGCCGTTGAAGTTGCTTACATCGTCCCTAGTCTTGTTGAGGAACGGTGGGAAGTAGTCCTCATCGCTGAGGCTCTCTAAGTATTCAGCCATTATCCCAATGGTCTCCGGATCCTTGGCGTAGTCCATCCATGGGACGCCGAGTTCCGTGGCCTTAGCGCTTGAGAAGGCCAGCCTCTCATCCTCCCTGGCGGATATCATCACGGCCATCACTTCCCAGGGAGTAACCGGCCAAATACAATCATCGGCGTATTCAGCTATATGAGCCCTCTCAAGGTGATAGAAGTCGAAGTACACTTTTATTGCGGTCTCGTTGATTACCTCGACGCCTCTGAAGTACCTCGGGAACCATCGACGCTCTGCATAGTAGGCTGGACCACTCTCGTAGATCGGGTCCTCTCCCTCGCTCAACCCCATCCTAGCTTCGAAGGCTATGTGCATCAATACATCAGCCAGCGTCATGGGGACGTGATATTCTGTGCCTAGGTTATAGTAGTGCCAATATCCGAAGTGGAAGTTGAACGTCACCGCAAACCAGGACTCGTCGTAGCCAAGGTCGTTCGCCTTGACCCACCTTATGTAACCGTCCTCCGGATCGCCAGTCCACTCAGGGTAGAAGGCAGTTTCAGGTATCTGGATAGTGGTTGGATCTAGGGGAGTGTAATTACCCTCTATGGTGAAGGTCTCCCTTAATGGTATTGGTATACCCGTGGATGGGTGCCATAATATGCCGGTGCCTGTATCGGAATCATATATGCACCTGAATATGTTATAGTCGTATATCCAGCCAGAGCCTGATATCGGGTTCCAGGGCTCTACGAACATGCGCTTATTCCCCAGCCTTGCGGTTCCGCCCACAATAGGTTCTCCAGCCTCGTTTACGTAGGCCATGGTCCTGAATGCCCAGGGACTGTATAGACCTCCAATCGTATCGAATACCATGTTTCCAAACCCTACGTTCCACGGGTACACATCCATGCTATTGATCACCCAGGTGTTGACGGAGTGCTTGAGAGCCATGCGGGTGGTGTTGACAACCCACAGATTCCTCTCCTCCTCATCTACGTACTCCTTCATGTAAAGCCTCCAACTGGCATTGAAGAACTCCACAACAAATGGATCAGGCTCCTCAGGCAAAAGCCATGGATGTGGCACCTCTTCTTCTCTTATCGTGCTCCAACTCACATTATATACCACGTGATAGAGATATGGATAGAAGTAGTAGTAGTAGTGAGGGTCGTACACCGCGAACTCGAAGCTGAGTGGAGTACTATCGCTGTGGCTCACCGATGATGTACGCACCCAACCAGATGTATAGACATGCCATCTCCCCTTCCATGGCTCCATATCCGTCATCACCATCATGCTCGCCTTGGCGCTATCTCCATATATAATCTCGGTGAAGAAGCCCAGATCATCTAATAGAGATGCAAGATATTCCCCCAACTCCAGTCTATAGTCCTCTGTCCTAGCGAATATCCTTATAGTAACTGGGCGCTCAACACCATCCTCTGGATTGGTCCAGTACCACTTCCCAGCCTTCTTGTAGGCACCCATGGATTCCATGCGTTCCTCTATGATGCTCCTAGCCTCGTATGGATCATATGGGTACTCCGCCTCTATCTCCTTCATATCCGCGTAGACCTTCTGGTAATCTGGAAAGCTAGGAGGCCACGGTGTCCACAGGGGTACACCTAAATAATGCACTATATCCCTCACGATGAACTCCCTATCGATGAGCAAGTTTATAGCTTCCCTGAACTCCCTATCGACGAATGGATTCAGCTCTCCACTGCCTACGGTCACATTATCCGTCGGAAATATGTTGTAAGTGAATGAGTTCCAACCCGGATAGGAGTTGGCAGTTACTATTTCAGGCGCGATTTGGGCTCGATGGACGGCGGCGGGATCCGTTACTCCCCATATGTATGCCTGGAGCTCCCCCTTCTTCAGCTTCTCCACAGCCACTATTTCATCTGACTCCTCGCTCCATATTATCTCATCCAAGTAAGGCCCATAGGGTATCTCCTGAGCCTCCGTCGTCCAATAGATTAACGCCTGTGCAGGCACCATCGATATGATAACTAATAACGCGATAGCCAGTGTCGGTAGGATTCTTCTTTTTCTCATTCCTGCCACTTCAATTTTATTTTTATCTTTTTATCCTTATTTAAGGTTTATGCGCGCTGTGAACCTAAGCCTAGAGTTCATTTCCCTAAGATAGAAGTGATGACCAAGAAGTTCTTAATGGACGAGAGGCCCCTGCTACAAATCATCTCAATATACTATACACTTACATCCATCAGATCCAACCTTATAAAGACGGCTAGGACCCTCTCATTCTTCTGAAGAGAACCCATTTCCAGCACAATGTTAAGTTCACAGTGCTGTTCTAAGCCAGGGTTAGGATGCCTAATTACCCCTTTCAACAACCAAGTGAGAGCCCAAGTTTACAGTCCTGAACCTTATGTCATCATGTGGAAATATTTATATTTTTGAATATATTAAAAGAATGGTCATTTATGGCATCTCTTGTGCGGGGATATGGCAAGTACTTGGCTAAGAGGATAATAATTATGGCGACTACGCTGATAATAGCTACATACCTCACTGTCATTATCGCTAATATGGGAGGATTAGTGGACGAGATAGTCAAGAGTCAGATAGAGATAGAGGTCAGTGAGTCGATGAGGGAGGACCCGAAGTTAGCAGAGATGACGAAGGAGGAGAAGGAGGAATATAAGCAAGAAATGATCGCCTTAAGGTTGAGGGCTAGAGGTCTGGATAAACCATTTGTGATGAGGTCCTTTTACTACCTGAGGGATGCCCTCACGCTCAACCTCGGTAGAGCCATGTTCCTCAGGAGTGCATCTGGCTCAAATAGGATATCCACTATAATACTCGAGAGGCTCCCTTGGTCCATCCTATTATACACTACGGGTACGATAATCAATATAATTATAGGATTACCCCTCGGGCTGTACATGGGCAGGAGAGCCTTATCAAAGCTCGACAGGGGGGTAAGCATGTTCGCTGTGCTTACTGCTTCCCTGCCAAGTTGGTTCATAGGCGTGCTATTCATATTGCTCTTTTACTTTTACTTAGGCTGGTTCCCCCCTGGGGGATTGGTAAGCACAACCCACGCATCCTATTGGTCCTTAGGGGCCGTAAGGGATATCGCTTGGCACATAGCGTTACCGCTGATGGCCTGGGTAATTACTGGATTCGGAGGCTGGGCCTATACAACTAGGAACATGGTGATTCATATAACGCATGAAGATTATGTCCTTGCGGCTAGGGCGAAGGGAGTCCCAGAGGGGTTATTGGTGAGGAGGTATATACTTAGGCCAGCCGCCCCTCCAATAGTGACTATGGTTGCATTATCACTCATAGCTTCCTGGAGTGGAGCCATAATAACGGAGACGGTTTTTGGTTGGCCAGGACTTGGCACGCTATTTTGGGGGGCTGTATCAAATATGGATGCACCAGTAGTGATAGGGCTAACGGTGATATATGCCTATCTGCTTGTCATTACAATATTCGCCCTTAACATAATATATGGACTCTTGGACCCGAGGGTGAAGACCGGGGCGAGGTGAAGGGAGATCCATGAGCGCACCAGCGCCCGTAGGGCTTAAGACGATATTCAAGGAGATGATGGGCACTATTAGCGGAAAGCTGGGAGTTGCGATAATAATATTCCTCATAATATTGAGCATGGCGGTTCCAGTTTATACGTCACCAGGGACGATAAAGAAATGGAACAATCCAAAGGCGTGGGTCGATTATCCGAAGTGCGCAGCGCCGGGGTGGACAGATCTCTTCACCAAAAAGACTTATTGCAGGAACATGGTCTTCAATCCTCAGGATTTCTATAAATACAGCGAGTCTATAGGAGGCATATATAGAGTCATATATCTTATTGGTGTAATAGAATACAACTACGACAGCTTCCCTAATATTATGGACGGCTTTAAGATATCCCTCATAACGAACTCTAGTGAGAATTTATTGGTAAACATCACATTGATGAGGCCGGATGACTTGAGTGCAACCTTATGGTCAGATAGCATATATGTTACGGGCCAAACCCTTCCCATAGTTACAGAACTCTCGGCTATGGACCATGATATTAAAAAGGGTACGTGCACTTTCATAAGGAGGGTAACCGGGGAGAATATAGATTGGAAAGGGGTTATACCTCACATAGCGCTCTTCGCTAAAGTAGATCCAAACATGAACGATCCCTGCAAAGCTGAAGTGCTAAAGGGAAAGTATAAGCTGTTGATATGGGCCATAACTTATGATCCTGATGCAGATCTAGACGCCAAGTTCATAGTCTATGGGAGCGTATATGGCTTAGCTGGTACAGATGCCCGAGGCAGGGACATAACGATAGGGATTCTATGGGGCGCGCCAATAGCGTTGGCGTTTGGCCTTATGGCCTCAGTGATTCTGGGGTTCCTACATGCGATCTTTGGTGTGATGGCTGGATGGTTCGGGGGTAAGATAGACGAGGTCATACAGAGGGCGACTGAGATGTTAATGATAATACCTACAATGCCAATATTGATACTGATATCGTTCTTATTCAGAGTCAACGTATGGACACTCATAGCAATCTTAGTAGCCCTAAACCCCCTTGGAGGTAGCACTCTGACAATAAGAAGCATGGTACTCCAGATAAAAGAGGAACAACATATATTAGCCGCCCTAGCATATGGCTCCAGCAACTATAGGATAATGTTCAAGCACATATTTCCTAGGATCTTACCATATATGGTGGTGGGCATAGTGATGTCGGTGCCTGGATATATCTTCCTCGAGGCCAGCTTGAGCATCCTAGGACTTGGAGAGCCCACCCTGCCGACTTGGGGAAAGATACTCTCCGATGCGTTCAATCACAGAGCCCTCTACTTAGGTTGGTGGTGGTGGATATTAATACCTGCCATCCTCATCATCATAACTGCCTTTGCATTCGGCCTGCTTGGCTACTCCCTAGATAAAATAGTGAACCCAAGGCTGAGGGAGATTTGAGGTGGGAACCCTACTGGACGTAAGAGACCTGTTCCTTTACTATGCCACTCGCAAGGGGCCCGTGAAGGCTGCAGATGACATCAGCTTCCAGATAGGGGAAGGGGAGGCCGTGGCTTTAGTGGGTGAATCGGGATGTGGTAAGACAAGCGTGGGCATATCCTTACTCAGGACGCTCCCAAGAAACGTCCACACGTATAAGGGAGAGGTGATCCTCGACGGAGAGGATATAATGAAGTTGGACGACGAAGAGTTTAGGCGTAGGATAAGGTGGAAGAAGATATCGATGGTATTTCAAGGCGCGATGAACGCCCTCAATCCCGTCTTGACAGTCGGTTTTCAGGTGGCCGAGCCCCTAGTAATACATGAGGGAATGGATAAGAAAAAGGCCCTGAAGATAGCGACCGAGTACCTAATGGATGTAGGTCTACGGGAGATGTTCGTCGAGAGGTATCCACACGAGCTCAGCGGAGGCATGAAGCAGAGGTGCGTAATAGCCATGTCCCTCATAATGAACCCCAAACTAGTCATATTGGACGAGCCGACCTCCGCCCTCGACCTAATGACCCAAGCGAACATAATGAACCTACTCAAAAGATTGAAGCGGGATCGTAAGCTATCCTACCTGTTCATAACACACGACCTACCGCTGGCTAGCGAGCTGGCCGACAAGGTAATTGTGATGTATGCGGGCAAGATGGTAGAGAAGGGGACAGCCGAACAAATATATCTAGACCCAAAGCATCCATACACGCAGAAGCTCATAGCCTCGGTGCCTATTCTAAGGGGTGAAAAGGAACTGGAATACATACCAGGAGAAGTCCCCAGCCTCATCGATCCACCGCAGGGCTGCAGATTTCATCCCAGATGCCCATACGCGAAGGATATCTGTCGCAAAGAGGAACCCCCATCCATCGAAATAGAAAAGGAACACAGCGTAGCCTGCTGGCTCTATGCCGAGTAGCTCGCCATCGATTGTACTAATCCTCAACTTCGCTTGCAAGAGGTGGAACATTTTCTTGTACCAATCACTCACACTAGTCTCAATTTCTATTTGGTCTAAGAAATATAAACAATTTATGCGAAAGCGCTGTAAGTCTAAATTATCCTAATGAAGTTTTAGGCTGGCCAATTTGTGTATTATGGGTTGTTTTGTGTGTTCTTCTTCATATTTTCTGGCTTCTTCGACTCTCGATATTTCTAGGGTTTGTTCAGCCTCTAGAGGGTTGGCAGGATCCTATATAGGACGTTCCACTTCAGCCCTCCCCCCGCTGCCTGGAACGGCACGAGGACTCCTAGCTTGAGAACCTGTAGTTGAAACTGAGGTGGAGGGCGAATACTACCTCCTCATGGCGTGTACTTCAGGCCTTTGAAGAGGGTTTCCGCTTCCATCGTTGAACTGAGAGAAGAATTCGAGAGGTTGACCGGATACGAACTTCCACACGGCCTCGTCACATTCATACCCTCCAGCATTAAGAAACAGTGTATCGAGAATGTGAAATGCGCACTCTATGGGGCCGAAATAATGGCGAGCTACTGTGCGATCATCACTCTAGGCCTCCTTGAGAACCCGTCATCGATGAGGAAACCTCTTCAATCTAGCCTGAAACATTAAGGGTTGGAGGAGATTCCCCAGCCTCTACATAAGTTTGAGGGTGAAGGATTCTTCCCATATCTTTCTATCGATAAGAATTATAGTAGCAGGGTAGAGGAGGAAGGCCCCATTAACAATATATTTAGTTTTCTAGTAAATCTGAATAAGGGGAAGGTTATGGAGGCGGTGCTCGTCATAGATATGTTGAGGGATTTTGTGTCTGGGAAGCTCCGGTGTGAGAGGGCGGAGAGGATAATCCCTAACCTTGTGAGACTTCTGTCGGCGGCTAGGCGATGCGGCATCCCTGTTATTTACTTGAATGACGCGCACCTCCCCGTGGACT
>CAZEET010000037.1:0-8991 GCA_964511325.1 uncultured Candidatus Bathyarchaeia archaeon
GCTTCCCCTGTTCTGAGGCCTCCTTCAGGCGTCGCTCCATCTCCTTCTGGGTGTTATCCAGCTCAGCTAGGGCGTATTTCAATCTGTTTAGGTATTTCTCCGCCTTCTCTTTCTCCTCCTTTAGGGCGGCCTCCAACTCCTCGACGCGCTTAATCAAATCCTCCTTCTTCAACTTCCTCCCCTTTTTAGACCTGGATGACATGAGGACGCCTCCAAACTGGGATAGTTGTGAAGAGGGCGGATTTATTTCCTTTACGCAGTCCTCCCCCTGAGGGTTTCCACGGCTCTCTCCACCAGTTTCACGGCCAAGCCGATGTATCCCTCAGGCCTAAGCCATTCCTCAACCTCCTCGGGGGTGACGAGCTTAGAGAGCTCCTCATCCTCGAGAATGACTTCCTCCAAGGGTCTCCTCTCCCTCCAGCATCGTTGGGAGAGGACTCTAAGCTTCTCATGGGCCTCCTGGCGGCCAAGGCCCTTCTTCACGAGCTCCATCATCACCCGCTCCGTGAGGCAAAGGCCAAGTGTCAGATGCAGATTTCGCTGTATGTTCCCCATGTTGAACCTCAGCCCTCTAAGGATGTCTGTCATTAGCCTCAACATATAGTCTATGAGGATGAGACCCTCGGGGATAGTGATCCTCTCCACCGATGAGTTTGTCAGGTCTCGCTCATGCTCCAGCGCTATCGTCTCCAAAGCAGGAAGCACACTCGCCCTGATGACTCTAGCTAAGCCGCAGATCCTCTCACAGCGGATGGGATTCCTCTTATGGGGCATCGTCGACGAGCCCACCTGCCTCGGATCGAAGGGCTCGTAGACCTCCGCGATCTCGGTTCGTTGCAGATTCCTTATCTCTCTCCCAATCTTATCGAGGGTTCCAGCTATCAATGCCAATAGGCATTGGAGCTCCGCATGCCGGTCTCGCTGTATGATCTGGCTGCTGATCAGCGCCGGCCTAAGGCCGAGCCGCTGCATTGTGAGCCTCTGGATCTCGAGGCCCTTCTCCCCGAAGGAGGCCATTGTTCCGACAGCTCCGCTCATCTTTCCGACGAGCAGCCTCCCCCTCGCCTCCTCTAGCCTGTCAAGATGCCTTGAGATCTCATAGGCCCAGATGGCGAATTTCATCCCATAGGTCGTGGGAACAGCGTGCTGCCCATGTGTTCGACCTATACAGACCGTCTCCTTATGTTTCTCAGCTAGCTCCAGTAGAACCCCTAGTAGCCTTTTTAGGTCATCTTCCAGAATTCTTAGGGCGTCTCGGAGCTGGAGGGCGAGGGCCGTGTCTACGATGTCGTAGCTCGTAGCTCCGAGATGGACGTATTTTCCAGCGTCTCCCTCGCAGACCTCTGCGAGGGCCCTCACCATCGCCATCACGTCATGCCTCGTCTCCCTTTCGATCTCCTTCACCCTCTCAAGGGTGACTATGCCAACTTCGGCCTTACGGGCGATCTCCTCAGCTGCCTCCCTGGGTATGTTGCCCACCTCTGCGTGGGCCCAGGCGAGGGCCGCCTCCACGTCAAGCCACCTCTGGAGGCGGGCCTCCTCGGTGAAGAGGCTCCTCATCTCCGGATGATAATACCTGAACTCTATGGGGTGGACGGGCATCCCAGCCCTGTGTAGATTTGAGGTTAGATAAGGCTTCCCACAGATTCAACAATAGTGGTTAAATCTCTCTTCCAAAGCTTCCCTTCATAGGGGTTCAATAATCTTAACGAACCCTCCTACCTCTTTTATAGGATTCTGGACATCATCTGATGAGATGGAGCAGGGTCTAAACATCATAGTCTGCATAAAACAGGTTCCTGAGACCGTTGAGGTTGAGATCGACCCCGAGACGGGGAGGTTGATGAGGGAGAAGTATCCCGGCATACTAAACCCCTTCGACGAGCACGCCGTTGAGGAGGCCCTGAGGCTGAAGGAACGATATGGGGGTTATGTGAAAGTTTTGACGATGGGGCCTCCCATGGCTGAGAAGGCGTTGAGGGATGCCATAGCTATGGGATGCGACGAGGCTTGGCTCGCCACCGATAGAGCCTTCGCGGGGGCTGATACGCTGGCCACCAGCTATACACTTTCCCTCTGTATCAAGAGGATGAAACCTTACGACCTCATCATCTGTGGATTGAAGACGACGGATGGCGATACCGGTCAGGTGGGTCCGGAGCTGGCTGAACATCTTGGTATTCCCCACATCTGCTACGTCTCCCAGATCCTTGAGGTCTCCCAGGGTCGCATAAAGGTGAGGAGACGTCTCGATGATGGCGTAGAGACGCTTGAAGCTCCTCTACCGGTTTTAATAACGGTCACGAAGGAGATCAATCGACCTCGACTTCCAACGTTAAAGGGGAAGCTGAGGGCCAGGAGAGCCGAGATCAAAACTATAACCTCCTCAGATTTAGGCGGAGACCCAAGTCTCTTCGGCCTCGAGGGATCGCCGACGAGGGTCATCAGGGTCTTCCATCCCGAACCTCCAAAGGGTGGAGAGATCCTTGAGGGAGACCCTGACACCCTGGCTGAGAGGATATTGGAGAAGCTAGAGGAGTGTGGGGTGATCTAATGGCCGAGATAAGGGTTGACCCAGATAAATGCACGGGATGCGGCCTCTGCGTCCAGGCCTGCCCCTATGGTGTCATAGAGCTGGTTGAGGGTCTACCTAGAATCGGTGAGGGATGCACCCTATGTCGATCCTGCATAGAAGCCTGCCCCGAGGGCGCCCTAAGCATCGTGGAAGCGAAGAGGGAAGTCGACCTCTCAGCCTATAAGGGCGTAATGGTCTATGCCGAGTATCGCCGAGGCAAGGTTCATCCAGTCAGCTATGAGCTCCTGGGTAAGGGCCGAGAGTTGGCCGATGAGCTTGGCGAACCCCTCTACGCGGTGATCATCGGCGACGGCTGCCGAAGATGGGCTGAAGAGCTCATATATCGGGGGGCTGAGCGGGTCTATGTCTATGATGACCTCTGGCTTGAACCCTTCAGGGTCGACCCCTATACAGCGATACTCGTGGACTTAGTAGGGGAGCTTAAACCCAACATCTTCCTCTTCGGCGCCACATCGATTGGTCGAAGTCTGGCCCCAAGGGTGGCGGCGAGGCTTAGGATTGGCCTGACGGCTGACTGTACGGGTCTCGACATCGATCCGGAGACGAGGCTGCTAAGGCAGACCCGCCCAGCCTTCGGGGGCAACGTGATGGCTACTATCATCTCCCCCTATACGAGGCCCCAGATGGCGACGGTGAGGTATAAGGTGATGCCCGAGGCTGAGAGGGATACATCGAGGAGGGGGGAGATCATAGAGAGGAATGTAAACCCGAGCAGCCTACCCGATAGGGTTAGAGTTTTAGAGTTTGAGCCCGTTGAGGAGGAGGTCACATTAGTTGAGGCGGATGTCATCGTCTCCGGCGGAATGGGTCTAGGAAGCCCAGAGGGATTCAAGCTATTAGAGGAGTTGGCCAAGCTGCTGGGCGGAGCCGTCGGGGCGAGTAGGCCGACGGTTGATGAGGGCTGGATCGACTACAGCCATCAGGTAGGCCTCAGCGGTAGAACCGTCAGGCCTAAGGTCTACCTGGCCTGCGGAATCTCAGGGGCGGTTCAACACCTCGCCGGTATGAGGGGATCCGAGGTTATCATTGCTATAAACACCGATCTGAAGGCTCCAATATTCGACTTCGCCACCCTCGGCGTCGTCGCCGACTTGTATGAAGTGATTCCAAGATTGATAGAGAAGATCAAGGAGCGTAGAGGGAGATGAGCTATGGACGGGTGACGGGGGAGGTTAAGAGGCTTCTCCAGGATATTGTAGGCTCGGAGAACGTCTATGACTCTCCGGAGATTTTGGAGAAGCATGGATTAGATGAAAGCCCCCTACCCTCCCATCCGCCGGAGGTGGTGGTGAAGCCGAAGACAACAAGAGAGGTCTCCGAGGTTCTGAGAATCGCCCATAAGCGTCGAATACCCGTGACGCCTCAGGGCTCTAGGACCGGGCTAAGCGGTGGAGCGCATCCCATCTATGGTGGAATAGCCCTCAGCCTCGACCAGATGAATCGAATCGTCGAGATCGATGAGGACAACTTGATGGCCGTAGTTGAGCCTGGAGTCCTCATCATGGAGCTCCACGAGGAGACGGAGAAACTTGGGCTTCTCTACCCCCCAGATCCAGGGGAGGAGTCTGGAAGCCTCGGCGGAAACATATCAACCAACGCCGGAGGCGTGAGGGGGCTGAAGTATGGGGTTACCAGAGACTACGTCCAGGGGCTTGAGGCGGTTCTACCCAATGGTGAGGTGATAAATCTCGGCGGCAAGATCGTGAAAAACTCTACGGGCTATGAGCTAATAGACCTCCTCATAGGCTCCGAGGGGACGCTGGCAGTAGTTACCCGAGCGATTCTGAAGTTGATACCAAAGCCTCAGTATTCGGCGCTCCTCTACATACCCTTCAACTCGACCCGGGATGCGGCGAAGGCCGTCTCAGAGATGATCCGTCGACGGGTTGTCCCCTTCGCTGTGGAGTATATGCCCAGAGATGCGGTGGAGGTGGTGGAGCGATACCTAGAGCGTAGGATGCCGGATGACGAACATGAGGCCTACCTCATCGTCGGCGTCGAGGGAAACAGCGAGGCGGAGATCGACTGGCAAATGGAGATCGTCGGCGAAGTCTGTATGGAGCACGGAGCCGAGGACGCCTATGTTGCCGACACGGAGGCGAGGATGAGGGAGCTATGGGAGGGGCGTAAATGCCTCTTCGAAGCCTACAAGGCCTTCTGGGAGATCGATGAGGTAGACGTATGCGTCCCAAGGAGCAGGCTCCCCGACTACGTGGAGGGAGCTGAGAAGATCGGGGAGAGGCATAAGCTGCGGGTAATCATCAACGGCCACGCCGGAGATGGAAACGTCCACGCCATCATAGTGAAGCCGGAGGAGATGGAGCGCGACATCTGGCTGGGAAAGCTGGAGGCCATAGTGGACGACCTCATCCACCTCGGACTAAGCCTCGGAGGAACCGTCTCAGGAGAGCATGGACTAGGCTACACGAAGCGGAAATATCTCATCGAGAGGGTTGGCCCAGTACAGGTGGAGTTGATGAGAGCCATTAAGAATGTCTTCGACCCCAGGGGCATCCTAAATCCGGGTAAGATACTCCCCTAGACACCCTTTTAATCTCATGGGCAGACGATCCATCGATGGAGCTGGAGGAGATCCTCAACAGAGCCGTCAGGCTTGGGGCGAGATACGCTGATGTGAGGTATCAACGCTACGAATACGAGCTAATAACGATAGAGAATCAAGAGCTTAGGAGCTATGAGTCCAGAAGCCTTACGGGAGTCGGCATCAGAGTCATAACCAGCGGAGTGGGATTCGCATCGACGAGCATCCTCACCGATAAGGGAATGGAAGCCGCATTGAGGAGGGCCATAAAGGCGTCTAAAACCATGGAGGGTGGAATCGCCCTTGCCCCCATCGAGGCTGTTGAAGCTGAAGAGAGATTGAAGGTGAAGATGGATCCCCTAGAAGAGCCGCCGGAGGAGAAGGTCTCCCTCGCTATGGATGCCAACAAGGCGGCTTGGGTCAGTGATGAGATAAGGAACGCCGTCACCATGCTGAGCATCTCCAGAGACCTACGCATCTACGTCTCCACGGAGGGCGGAAGGGTAACCGTTGAGACAACCCTCGTCGGCCTAGGCCACGAGAGCGTTGCGAGAGTTGAGGGCGTGATGGAGCGTGTATGGCACGGTGAATCCCTCTGCTCAGGCTATGAATTCCTAAAGCAGCGAGACTGGGGCTCCTTCACCGAGGAACTATCTCATCTAGCCCTAGAGGCCGCAGCCTCGAAGACGCCGCCACCTGGAACCTATCCTGTCGTCGTCGACCCCAACGTGGTAGGGCTGCTTCTACATGAAGCCTTCGGCCACGCCTCGGAGGGAGATATAGTCCACAGTGGAGATTCTGTTCTGAGAGGTAGGGTCGGCGAGAGGGTGGCCAGCAGTCTCGTCACCATTGTCGATGAGGGCGTCGTCGAGGGCGGATACTACCACCCCTACGACGATGAGGGGGTGAAGAAGGGGCGAACCATTATAGTTGAGAAGGGCATCCTCAAGGGTTACCTGCATGATCGAACATCAGCTCAGCGTCTGGAGGGGGAGCCGACGGGCAACGGGAGGGCTCAGGACTATGAGAGCTCCCCCATCGTTAGGCAGACGAACTACTACATGGAGCCTGGAGATCACACCCTTGAGGAGCTCCTAGAGGATATCGAACTCGGCGTCTACGTCAGAGGCGTAGGAGGTAGGGGAGGCCAGGTGGAGACGGGTATGGGGACCTTCACCTTCAGCGTGGGCCCCTCAAAGATGATTCGGAGAGGCGAACTTGCGGAGACTGTGAGAGGCGTCATCATAAGCGGCTTCATCCTCGAAACCCTCAAAACCATAGACGCGGTGGGCCGAGACCTGAAGATTAGAACCAGCGTCTTCGGGGGCTGCGGGAAGATGGGTCAGAGAGTGAGGGTTGGATATGGGGGATCCCATGTGAGGGTTAGACGCATGACGGTGGGTGGGAGATGATAGAAATAGCCGATTTAGCTCTGAGGGAAGCGCTGAGACTCGGCGCCTCGGAGGCTGAGGTCTATCTATGCCGAGTGAGAAGCCTCGAAATAGAGTTCATAGAGGATGTGGAGAGCATTAAATGTCCAGAGACCACCGGCCTATCCCTAAGGGTGGCGATGGGGAAGCGTATAGCCACCTACGCCACCTCCCTACTAGAGCGGAGGGAAGCCCTGAAGACGGCTGAGAAGGCCGTTAAGATGGCGAGGGTCGCCCCAGAGGATGCGGATTGGAGACATCTAAACAGGAGGTATGGATACTCCCCAGCGGAGGGATTCTATGATAAGGAGACAGTGGAGCTCCAACCAGAGGAGGTTGTCGACGCCCTGAGGCCGGCCCTGGAGTTGATGGGAGATCTCGACGAGAGGGTGAGGCCTGCTCGGGGGATGCTCACCATCGCCGAGTCCGAGATCCACGTCCTAAACAGCTATGGCGACGCCTCCCATAGGAGGGGAACCCAGATAGCCATATGGCTGAGGGCTAAGGCCGAGGAGATGGGACGAGAGGCAACGACCTCGGAACATAGGGAGCTGCGAAGCTGGAGCTCCCTAGACCTAGAGAGGCTAGCTGAGAGGGTGGCTAGGAGGGCCGTCGACTTCCTAGATGCCCGCCCTATAGCAAGCGGTGAGATGCCTATAATCCTCAGGAATCAGGTCTTCGCTTCGATTCTTCTCCAGATGCTGGGCGGACCCATAAGCGCCGACTGGGTTCAGAAGGGTCGATCACCCCTCGCGGGTAAACTCGGTGAGAAGGTGGCCTCCGAGGAGATCACTATAATCGACGACGGCGTCCTCCCTCGGGGATGGGCTACAGCTCCATCGGATGATGAGGGACATCCAACGCAGAGAACACCCATAATCGATCAGGGCATCCTTAAGGGCTTTCTCTACGACAGCTACACAGCCCTTAAGGAGGGGGTAGAGTCCACGGGTAACGCCCTGAGGAGGATGTATTGGATGAAACCCGAGCCCTCCCCGACGAATCTGATTCTAAAACCTGGCGACGCAACGCTTGAGGAGTTGATCAAGGAGACTAGGCGGGGTCTATATGTGGAGGAGACCATCGGAGAGTGGCTGTCAAACCCCGTCAGCGGCCAACTGAACGCCACAGTCACCCATGGATACCTCATAGAGCAGGGTGAAATAACTAAACCCGTGAAGGGCGTCATAGTGGCTGGAGACTTCCATCAGCTGCTGATAGAGGGCATAGACCTCATAGGGCGGGACACCTTGAATAGTGGCGGAGCCTACTCGCCGAGCGTCAGGGCTATAGCCCTAACGGTGGCTGGGGAGTAGCCTCACCTTTAAGAGAACTCCAACCATATCAGGCTGTGATGACGATGGATGAAAAACCCTTCTTAGACTCCATGGAGACGAGGCTCTTCTCCAGGGGTTTAGGCCCACTACTGAAGCTCGTGAGGGGGGAGGGCATCTACGTCTGGGATGAGGCCGGTAATCGATACATCGATGGAAGCTCAGGCCCCATCTGCGTAAACATCGGCTACGGCGTCAGAGAGGTTTGGGGGGCAGCCGTGAAACAGTTTGAGAAGCTCCCCTTCGCCCACAGCTTCCACCACTCCGTTGAGGTCGTCGTAAAATGCGCGGAGAAGCTCGCCGAATTCACGCCTCCAAGCCTCACACGGGTCTTCTTCTGCTGTGGAGGCTCGGAGGCCACGGAGTCAGCCGCCAAGATGGCGAGGCAATACCACCTAGAGCGAGGCGAGCGGAGCAGGTATAAGGTGATCGCTCGATGGCAGAGTTATCATGGCAACACCCTTGGAGCCCTATCGATGTCTGGGAACATCCAGAGGCGGAGGCTCTACATACCCATGCTGCTGGACTTCCCCCATATACCGCCTGCCTACTGCTATCGATGCTGGTTTGGAAAGACCCCTGAGAGCTGCGACCTCGAATGCGCCTGGGCCCTGGAGACGGCCATAAAGGCTGTTGGCCTCGAGTATGTCTCAGCCTTCATAGCCGAGCCGGTTGTGGGGGCCACCCTAGGAACCGTTCCAGCGCCTGAGGACTACTTCAAGATAATCAGGGAGATATGCGATCGCTATGGGGTTCTATTCATCGCCGATGAGGTGATGACAGGGTTCGGCAGAACCGGTAGACGCTTCGCCCTTGAACATTACGGCGTAGAACCCGACATTATGGCCGTAGCCAAGGGCCTATCCAGCGGCTACATACCCCTGGGGGCAGCCGTCGCCTCTGAGAAGGTCTATGAGGCTTTTAATAAGCCCTTCTTCCACGGCCACACCTATGCGGGACATCCCGTCGCCTGCGCCGTCGGATTGGCTGTGATGGAGTATATCGAGAGGCACAACCTCGTAGAGAGGGCGGCGGAGATGGGGAGACACCTACTGAGGAGGCTTCAAGACCTCTATGATTATGGCATCG
>CAZEET010000038.1:0-8759 GCA_964511325.1 uncultured Candidatus Bathyarchaeia archaeon
GGAACACTATCACTAGACTCCGCAAAAGTGAATGTTACAAGTAAGGAAATAATAGCTTACGTCAGAAATATCGGGAAGGGTAGTCTAGAAATCGACAAAGTATATGTAGATGACGAGTTAGTCCCAGATGATCAAGTAACGTTCTCAGATGATGGAATTATTGATGAAGGAGAAGTGGAGACAATAACGATTGATTGTCAAAATGTTGTGACTTTAACAACCGGCAAGACCTATGATGTCAAGATCGTCTGCACCGATGGAACCCACCTAACCTTCAGCGTGAAGGCTGACTAGGGTTCTATAGATGCCCACTTTTTCCGCCGGTTTGAGGGGAGTGCCCCTAGAATGCGGACTGATAGGGGGATTAGTGAGGTAGTAGCGAGCCTCATACTCCTACTTATAGTAACCACCCTGGGAACCTTCCTCTACAGTTATACGTTGACGACGACGGGTCTACAGCAGAGCTATCTGGAATCTCAAGTGGAGTTGGAGGCTGAGAGGGCGGAAGAGAGGTTTAGAATCGTTACCGTCCTCTGGCTTGGAGGCAACAAGCTGAATGTAACCATCCTTAACTATGGCCTTATAGACATCACCATCACAGATGCCTACGTCAATGGGGTGAAGGTCTCAACCTATTATGGGGGGAGAGGAAAGGAGATCTATACCTCTGAACTGGGCTGGATATGCTTTGACTCCCCCATACCAATAGAGGAGGAGTCGAGTTATGAGATTATTATTGTAAGCGAGAGGGGAGTTACCCATGTCTATCTATGGGAAAACTAAGCGGGGACAGGGCACCATTATCGGCGCCGCCTTCATGCTCCTCATCATACTTACGGGGTACTCCCTCTTCCTCCTAAACACAAGGACTCAGATGAACTATCAGAAGGTCGTCAGGGAGATGCATCAGAGAGACCTTAAGATGACACAGGAGAAACTAGAACTTAGAAGAGCAAAAACCGATGCCTCGGGGAGGGTGAGACTCACCATATCGAACTTCGGCCCCTACACGGCTCACATCATCTACATCGGCATCATAGATGAGGAGACTAAAACTCAGACCTTCAAGAAAGTGGATATCTATTTAGATCCGGCGGAGACCATCACTTACATCACTTCGATAACCCTCCGTGAAGGAAGAACCTATAATCTCCTCCTTATAACCGAGCGGGGAAACATCTTCTCAAAAGAAGTTAAGCCTGGACTGGAGGTCTCCTCAGATACCATCATTGAGATCGCCCCTGGAGGACTCTGGGCCAAAGACCAATACCCCGCCCAATACGACATAGAGGAGGGATTCTACCTCTCCGGAACGGTTCCAGACAGCGTAATGGAGGTCGACGGCGACTACTTTGAGGTTATTGGAGAACTAGGAACCACAGTCGTCTCCTATCATCCAGGGGATTACGGGCTTTTAGGCTCCACATCCTACATCTCAGGTTCCATCTCGGATCTAGAAGAGGATGATGGCTTATACATGGTCTTTCAAAGCTACGAGACGAAACGTGAAATACCATATTATCCAGATACTGTCAGACCTCTCGAGTGGAGTATTAAGCTCTCTGGTGACCCTTCAGATTTGGAGGAAAATGATGGAAGATATGTGGTGATCAATAGTTATATTTCGGCGGCCTCAACGACCACGCCGAGTAGAGCCATTATCGCCTATAGATCAACGGATGGAAGTGGAGTGGAATATCCAAAATATAGGGAGTTCTATACAGGGTGGAGTTCTCAAAGGGAACTGGAAGCAGCCTCCAATACCATTAGAACCATGAGAGTCGCTTACTGCACCAGGCTTGAGAGACTCCAAGAAGTCATCGTCGTCGCCCTCGATAACGCGGGATACCTCCATGCCTATGTTTATAATGGAACAAAATGGAGCCACACTCAGCTTGGTAGGGTATGGACCACGGCTCCGACAACTCCCGATAGACCTTTCGACATCGCATATGAGGGAACCAGTGGCAGAGCCCTCGTCGTCTACGCTAACATTCTAACCGATGGAGCTAAGGATCTCTCCTATCGTATCTGGAATGGAACGGCTTGGAGCGAGGAGTATTACATCGACGATCCGGGGCATGACACCCATGTCCGATATCGATGGGTGCTCTTAGAGACCAATCCAACACCGGGCTCAAATGAAATAGGGATGGTCGCCATCGATGGATCCAATAAGGATGCCAATGCAGCCATCTGGAATGGCTCCAGCTGGGGCGAGTGGCAGGAGATAACAAACTCGATCTCAAATGAATACTATGAATGTGTTGCTATTGCTTACGAGTATTCCACCGGCTATCTAATGGCGGTAGCAGGTTATGGAAGCCTCATAGCTTGGACTAGATACACGGGCACCTGGAGCACTCCGAGTTTCCTCGACATCAATCCAAGGGCGACTAGTAGGATGAGATGGTTGATCATGAAAGGACAGAGAGTTGAGGGCGTGAATAGATTAATGTTGCTTAGCTTAGACGAAGCCAATGATGCCTGCGCCATCCTTTGGGATGGGGAACAATGGGGGCAGCCGATAAGACTTGACAATAGAATGGAGACCTATGCCACTAGATGCTTAGATGGCGACTGGGAACCAGGAAGTGATAGGTTCATCGTCGTCGGCGGCGATCGGAACATTGATGCTATAAGCTATAAGATATGGATTCCCGAGGAAGGTTGGACACCGGCCCTTGAAAATCTCTGGTATCGATATTGGGGCCTAACGACCGATCAACGCTGGGTTCAGGTGAGAGCCGATCCTAGAGGAGTTGGGGAAGCTAAACTGCTTATAGGAACCGTGGACGATGGGAGGGATTTGGTCATAACCCAATGGGATGGGAATAACATGGGTGGACAGATCGAGGCGACTAGGTCGGTGAATACCCTCACCTATGAGACCTTCGAGATCGCCTTCCAGCTTTACGGAGAACCCACGGAGCGCACCGTTGAGGTGGAGATACAGGGCGATAGCGACCTTAGTAATTGGAGTGGATTGACGTGGACTATCGACTCAGCTTGCACCCTCTCCTCAGCCTCCGTCACACTTCAGCTATACGATTATGAGGCGGGGAGCTACCCCTCCAGTGGCGATGGCTATATTCACTACACCTCCAGCTCCACGCCTAACGTCGATGAAACGGTCATTCAGAATATCACCGATAATCCAGAGAGATTCAGGGATGACAATGGGAGATGGAAGATGAAAGCGACGATCGTTAAACAGAGCAGCGAACCTCTGAGATTCAAGTTGGACCTAGTTGAGTTTAAGCCGAGTCATCCACAACAGATCTGCGCCGTAGAACTCGTAGGTTCAGGAGATACGGAGCAATGGTTCAGCCTCCTATGGCAGGTGGACTCATCCTGGAGCATCGGAGAGGTGAATGTCACCCTTCAACTCTATAACTTCGAGACCGGCGCCTATCCAACCGCGGGCGACGGCTATATAAACTATCTCTCCAGCCCAACGCCCAACGTCGATGAAACCGTCAGCCAGAACATTATGTCAAACCCCGACGCCTTCAGGGATAGTGACGGCTCTTGGAAGCTAAAGATCACAGGTGTCAAGGAAGGCTCAGAGCCCTTCCAGATGAGATTAGATCTCGTTGAGTATCAACCTCGGGAGAGTGCAGGCCACACGGCCTCGACGATCTTCACCTTCACTGATGTCTCGACCGATAGTCCGGAGGAGCTTAAGTTCAAATTAGTAAGTGACCATACGCTCTCGGGAGTTAGCGTGACACTTCAACTCTGGAACTACACAGCCGGAGCCTATGCCCAGGGAGGAGCTGGATACCTCACCTATACCTCATACGAGGCGAATGAGACGAGGTGGCTGAACGTCACCAGTGGAGCCGCCGACTTTGTTGAGGGTGGAAGGGTGAGGCTGAGAATCACCTCACATCATAGGTCACAGTTCATACAGCGGGTGAATCAATTGAAGATGGATTATGCCTACTCATCGGATAGGCTTCCCTACGGCGTCTATAAGACCTATGTCATCAGGGTCTATGACAGCGTAACCGGTGAGCCTAGGCCTTATGTCAGCCTCACAATATACAGCAACGGAACTAACGTTGAGTTTGAGGGGTTATCCAATCCAGCCTTCGTCCACGCCGATGAGGATGGCGAGTATAGGCTGTCGCTGAAGTCCTCGACGCCTGAGGGGGAGGTCTTCAAGCTCTACGTCCTCGTGGGGAGCATAGCGGCTGAGAGACGCATAGTCCAGGAACCTAGGGGGTGAAAAAGTGGAGGAAGAGAAGGAGGAGATGGAGAAGAGGGGGCTTATCTTCAAGGAGTTCTATCCAGTAAACCCACCCTTCGGCTTCGCAGGCATCCAGATCGATGAGGAGACCGGCGCCCTTCGATACCTGGTGGTGGAACCGACGCTGACGGAGGAAGAAGGGAGAATACTTGAAGAGGTTAAGCATAGACTCATAGAACGTATCGACATTCCTCTCGAAGTTCTAAGAGACGAGAGTAAGATGGAGGAATATCTGAAGAGGGAGATCAAGAGGGTTTTGGGGAGATTTAGAGGGAAGGTGGCGGAGGAGGCGGAGGAGAAATTCATCTACTACCTGAAGAGAGACTTCCTCGGGTATGGTAGGATAGATATATTGATGAGGGATCCAAACATTGAGGATATCTCCTGTAACGGCGTTAAGACACCCATCTATGTTTGGCATAGACGCTATGAGTCTCTACCGACGAATGTCTCCTATGACAGCGAAGAGGAGCTCGACGCCATAGTTAGGAGACTCGCCTATAGGTCTGGACATCAGATATCCATCGCCTATCCAATCCTAGAGGGAACTCTGCCTGAGGGATATAGGATACATCTAACCCTAGATGAGGTCTCAAAGCGTGGAAACACCTTCACCATCCGAAAGTTCAGGGCGAACCCCTACACCATCATAGACCTCATAAACTTCGGAACCCTCTCCACCGAGATCGCCGCATACCTCTGGATACTCATCGACAACCTGAGAAGCATAATGATCTGTGGAGCCACGGCTTCAGGTAAGACATCGCTACTCAACGCCATAGGGATGTTCATCAGACCCGAGATGAAGGTGGTCACCATCGAGGAGGTTCGAGAGCTGAGGCTCCATGAGAACTGGATTCCCATGGTGACGAGGCCCAGCTTCCAACCCGGCGTAGAGGAGGTCTCCCTCTACGACCTCCTGAGATCGGCGCTGAGGCAGAGGCCCGACTACATAATCGTCGGAGAGGTCAGGGGGGAAGAAGCCTATACGCTTTTCCAGGCCATCGCCGTCGGCCACGGGGGCCTCTGCACCATCCACGCCGACAGCGTTGACGCCGCCATTAAGAGGCTGTTGACAAAGCCGATGAACATACCTAAGATGATGCTACCTCTAATGAACGTCCTCATCCTCATTAGGAGGGTTAAGCTGGGGGAGGAGATAGCTAGACGCGTCGTGGCGGTGGAGGAGATAACCGGTATCTCACCCGATGGGGAGGTGATGCTTGAGCGACGATACGAGTGGAATCCGGGGGATGACTCCTTCATCTATCACCCCCCATCTGGGAGGGGGCGGGATGTCTATGGGCAGATCATGGAGATGACGCATATTCCGAGGGAGAAGCTGATGGAGGAGCAGGCGAGGAGGGAGAGGATACTGAGATGGATGGTGGAGAAGGGGATGAACACCTATGAGGAGGTCTCAAAGGTCATCAGGGACTACTACCTTAAGCCGGAGGAGGTCTATAGCGCCGCCAGGATGGGAGCTGAGAGATGAGTACGCTATCCCACGAGTTTAGGGAGATATACGCCCGAAGCGGCCTATCCCTCCCCTATGAGGAGTATCTGAAGCGCATAGCCATCATCTCCTCGGCTGCCTGCTCCATCTCCATCGTCATACTCCTCATCATCCACACGATGCTCCTCCACGTCAGGGGTTGGAGACTCCTAGCGGCGGTCTTCATCCCCTCCGCTATGGTAGGCGTATTAGCCCTCCTCCTCTCCCTCTACTACCCCCTATACAGGAAAAACCAGATGAAAACCCAGATCGAGAATTCCCTGCTCTATGTCCTCAGCTATATGGCGGCCCTCTCAGCAGGAGGAGTCCCCATAGAGAGAATCATGGAGAGGGTCTCAGAGGTTGAGGAGAGCGAGGCCCTAAGGATGATAGCTGGAAAATTCATGGCGGATGTGAGAATCTTCGGCTTCGACGTCCCCTCAGCCCTTAGAGACGTGGCGAGGAGAAGCCCATCGGAGCTCATGGAGAAACTCCTCGATGGCCTGAGAAACGTCATCCAGACAAGCGGCGACCTCAGAAGCCTCCTCACCTATGAGGTGAGTAGAATGCTTGAGAGGAGGAGGGAGAAGCTGAAGAGGATGATGGGAACCCTAGTCTACCTAGGCGAACTCTACGTAGCGATGCTCATCGTCACCCCGATACTATTCATCCTCATCCTCACAGTCCTCTCAGTCATCGGTGGAAACCCCCTCGGAGTTCCACCGCAGGTCCAGCTGAATATCCTCATATTCATAGGGATACCTGTCATGGCAGCTGGCTTCGCCATAATCCTCGACGTCATAATGGGAGGAGAGGAGTAGTGTACTTCGATCGAAGGGCTAGACTATTGATCTGGGCCTCCTCCATATCCATCGCCGTCGTCCTCTACATCCTCTTCTATCTCCTAGGCATCCTAAGGCCGACGGAGATCTATCTCATACCCCTTGAACAGAAAGTGAATAACTCCATAGCTCTCACGCTGCTAATCGCCATTCTTCCACCCTCCATCGTCGAGTTCAACAACATCAGATGGCTGAGAAGCGTGGATAGAAACATACCGCTCATCCTCAGAGACCTAGCCGAGGCAGTTAGATCGGGTGAAACCCTAGTAAGGGCGTTAGAGGAGGCAGCGAGGAGGGACTATGGACCCGTATCGAGATATCTAGAGAAGGCAATGGTGAGGCTTAGCCTCACCTCAGACCTAGAAGCCTCATTGAGATGGATGGGTGAGAATCTTGTACGCCCATCGGGGATGCGGATGGCCACCATCCTCATAGAGGCTTCCGAAAGCGGGGGGAAAATCGTCGATGTATTGGAGGCGGCGGTATCCCTATTCAATCAGATCGCGGAATATAGAGATGAAAGAGAGGCACAGACTAGGCCATATATACTCCTCGCCTACATGGGATCTATAATATTCATGGTCATCGCCTACGTCATCCTCTTCCAATTCCTGGCGCCCCTCTCAACGGCCGCTGAGACCTCTGAGATGATGAGTGTCCCCATCGTTCAGAACGTGTTAGATATAAGCTACTACAAGGCAATTCTCTTCTGGGCATCAGTGATGGAATCGATCTTCGGCGGTCTAATAGCTGGTAAGATCAGCAGTGGCAGACTGGCCGCTGGATTGATCCACTCATCGATCCTCCTGGCGGTTACAATAGTATTCTTCAACATCTTCACGATCTAGAAAGGGGATGCAAGATGAGTCGGATGGAGGAGAAGCCACTCACCGATGAAGAGAGAGGCCTCCTCATCCGACTCATCGAGAAGGGAATCAAGGAGCTCAAACCCATACCTAGAAGTGGACATATCCAATATGAGGGGGTGGAGGAGCTCTATGAAGAGTATGGAGCCGAGAAGCTTCACAGCCTACTCGAATCCCTCGCGGATAAGGGATTCCTAATCGTAAAGGAATATGACCGGGTCCTACTCTGCCCAAAATGCGGTTCAGTCGACGTATACTCGAAATATAGCTGCCCCCGATGCCACTCGATAAAGGTTGATCGCATGGAACTCGTCGAACACCCCTTCTGCGGCTACATAGGAGATAAAAAAAGCTTTATCGTAGATTCCAAGCTCATCTGCCCAAACTGTAAGACTGAACTCGGCCCCGCCGATGGAAAACCGCCGGGAGATGCCTCCCGAAGTGATTATAGGATTATAGGGTCAAGCTTCGAATGTAGGAAATGCGGCTACCGCTTCGAGAGACCTCAGGTAGTTCACATATGTAACGAATGTGGAGCCCTCTTCAACTATAGGACGGCGAGATATGAAAAGCTCTACTCCTATGAAGTGCCGGAGGAGGTGGCTGAGGCCCTCGGCCTGGTTCCGGAGCTGAGATCCATTCTCCAACCCCTAGAGTCCGCCCTATTGGAGCATGGCTATACCGTTGAGAGAAATGGGAGGCTTATAGGGGTGTCAGGGGGAGAGCATACCTTCAATTTAGTAGCTCAAAAGGAGAATAAGCGGATCGTAATAGATATCAGCCGGAGGGGAGAGCAGCGAGACATAGTGTCACTGCTTGGAAAGAAGATGGATGTAAGACCCACTTCCACCATCCTCGTCGATATGTCTGGAAGCAATGAACTATCAGCCCTCGGGAGAGTCTATGACATAACTGTCCTCAGCGGCAGGGACATGGAGTTGAAGAAGAAGTTCTCTAACCACCTCCATGAAATTGAGAATAGTGAGATAGATAGAGTTAAAAGCGAGGGAGGGAAAGGAGGAGGGGAGATATGAGAAGTAGGGTTGAGGAGGAGGAGCCGATGCTTCAAATAACCATCGGAGCCTTCATCCAGATGCTAGAATCCCTCTACAGGATCTTCGGCTCAGCCGGCTTATCGATGATCTACGTTATGGGAAGGGAGAGAGGCGTCTACGAGGCGAGGATGGGCTTATCAGAGCTTGAAGGTGAAACCTCCATAAGAGATGTACTAGAACTCGCCTTGAGAAGAGCTGAGAGACTAGGCTGGGGCGAGATGGAGGTGGCGGAGCTGGACACCATAA
>CAZEET010000039.1:0-8685 GCA_964511325.1 uncultured Candidatus Bathyarchaeia archaeon
TAGGCCGAGTGAACTCAGCGGGGGAGAGCAGCAGCGAGTGGCCATAGCTAGGGCCCTGGCTAATGATCCATCGATCATCCTATGCGATGAGCCGACGGGCAACCTCGACTCCAAAACGGGCGAGGAGGTGATTAGGTTGATGAAGGAGTTAAATCTCGAGAGTGGGAAGACCTTCATCATCGTAACCCACGACCCCGCGGTGGCTCAGATGACTGAACGCATATTGTACCTCCACGATGGACGAATCGTGGGGGAGAAGAGGAGGGAGATGCCATGAAATCTCGCAGTGGAGCCCTATTAATGCTTCTAGCATTCACCCTCACCCTCATCGCCACGCCGGGAGTTCAAGCTGAAAACTATACGCCGCTGCTGAAGGTGAAGGTGAGCGATATCTACCTTACAGCCGGGGAGGAGAACACTATAGAGATAGAGCTGAGGAACACGGGTAGCTACAGCGTCTATGAAGTGGAGGCCATCCTCACATCATCGACGACAGGTATAGTGATCCTCGATAAGGGGCATATGGTATTTAATGAAATAGAAGCTGAGAAATCTAAGCGCTACAGGCCGGTGATATATGTCGACGAAGACATATCTCCAGGCCCATACCAGCTAACGCTCACCCTCACCTATAGACAGATGTATAAGCTGGGAACCGCATATACTAGGACGGCGACTCTCCAGATCGGCATAGTAGTCGTGAACTCCTCTAAGCCTAGAATAGGTCTGGACATCAGCCTCATCAACCCATATCTCATCGCTGGTGAGGAGAACAAAATCAAGTTGAGTATTAAAAACGGTGGAGATTTGAAACTCGAGGACATAGATATAACGATAACCTCCGATAGCTCCTACATCGCCGTGTTAAACGGATCCATCGATCTAAATGCCTTAGAGCCGGGGGAAATTAAAGAGATAAGAATCTCCCTCTTCATCTCCAAGAACATCCCGCTGGAAGCTTACACTCTCACGTCGACGGCCATTTATAGAGATGAGAGAGGGGAGAGCTATACGGATGCGGAGACTTTAAGTGTCGTAGTGGTCAACGTCACGAAGCCGAAGGTGGGCCTGGAATTTCAGCTATCCAGCCCCTACCTCACCTCAGGGGAAGTGGAGAGAGTCTACTTAAAGATCGAGAATAGAGGCTTCGAGACTCTGAAGGACATAAAGGTTACACTAACATCTAACACCCCTTACATCGCCGTGCTAAGCGGAGTCATAGACATAGATACGCTAAACGTGGGCGAGGTCGTGGAGAGGGAAGTACTACTCGCGGTTTCCAAGGGGACGCCCCTAGGGGTCTATACGCTGACGGCTACGGCGGAGTATAGGGATTCACGGGGGGAGAGCCACACTGAGGTGAGAACCCTAGGCATCGATGTCGAGGAAGTTAGGGTGGAGAGACAGACGCTCCTCCTCCTAGACGGATACACCCTCAGCAGCCCGGAGGTATATCCAGGTGGAGTCGTGGAGCTAAGGCTCCGCCTGAGGTGCGTAGGGGCTGAGGCCTATGATGTTAGGGTAACCCTTACACCTGATCAGAAGGGCGTCTTCTCATCTATTACTTCCACCACCCTATACCTCGGAGATCTAGATCCAGGGGAAGAGGCTGAGGCTCTTTACATGTTGAGGGTAGATGGGGGAGCCCTCTCAGGTCAGTATCTCCTGACGACTAATGTTGCATATCTAGATTATAGGGGGACGCCGAGAAACGCTGTCGAGACCGTAACGCTGATGGTTACGCCTCTTGTAGAGTTCAGGATACTCACGGATGGAGAGATACATGTCTCTAGGGGAGCCTCTACAACCCTATCGGGGGACCTACTCCTAATAGGGACTGAGAGCGTCCGCTTCGTGGAGCTTGAGATCGTTGAGGATGAACTCTTCAAGGCTTCGGGGAGTGGAGAGTATATTGGAGCCCTAGACCCCGACAGCCCCCTCCCCTTCGACCTGGGCTTCAGAGTCTCGGAGAACGCTGAGGAGGGTCTACAAACCCTCAGGGTAAGGGTCCACTACTTGGACTACCTTAACTGTAGGAAGAGTGACATCGTCGAGATCCCCATCTACGTCGAAGCCCCAGAGGAGATTGAAATTGTGAGGCGGCGTGGGGGAATCTGGCTCTGGATCAGGTGGCTCTTTGGTATACTGCCGAGGTGAAGGCGATGAGAACCCTCGACACGCTGCTCTACGCTCTCGACGGCGTTAGGGAGCGGAAGTTCAGATTCGCATTAAACATAATTGGGATCCTCATCGGCGGAGCCGCCATCACCTCACTACTGGCTATAACCCAGGGTGTCAACAGGGATATTTCAGAGCAGATGGAGCTTCTAGGGCCGACGACCATCGCCATAACTCCAGGCGGCTTCGGCATTGGGGGTAAGGGCTTCCTAACCCTGAGAGACTTAGAGCGGGTGAAAAGGATACCTCATGTGGAGGTGGCGACACCTATCATAAGCATGACGGCCACCGTCACCATAGGGGGGAGAACAGGCATAGTCTCGATAGTAGGCATAGTCCCCGAGGAGTATCTAAGGGTGATAAGGAATATCGAGGTGGCTGAGGGGCGCTTCATAAGGCGGGGCGACATGGGAGCAGCGGTCCTCGGCTCCAACATCGCCCAGCCTCCCGGAGAAGGGGAGCCTATAGCGGATGTTGGAAGCAGGATAATAGTCACCATAAAGACGGAGAAGGGAATTAAGAGGGCGACCTACAGGGTGGCCGGAATCCTCAAAGAGACGGGGGGAGCCTTCATCATTTCCCCCGACGACGTCATCTATATCTCCCTTAGGGCGGCACAGCAACTATTTGACATGGGGAACAAGATCCATCGCATCGCCGTTGAGGCCGACGCCATAGAGAACGTCGAGTACGTCGTCGAGGCCATAGAGGATGAGCTTAGTGAGGGGGTGCTCGTCATCTCAGCTGGCTTCGTTCGTGAGACCGTGGGGAGAATCACCGCCTCTCTCCAGGTGCTGTTGGGCGGCGTCGCAGCCATCTCCCTTATAGTCGCTGGAATAGGTATAGTGAACACTATGACCATCTCCGTGATGGAGAGGACGAGGGAGATAGGGATACTGAAGGCCGTTGGCGCCAAGAATCGGGATGTCCTCCTCATCTTCCTCTCAGAAGCCCTCATAACAGGTCTCCTCGGCGGGGTTCTAGGAGTCCTCTCAGGCATCTTCTTGGGACAAGCCATCTCATCGATAGCGCAGCTCGCCTTCAACATAGTCCTCTCTCCCTACATCACACCTATGATCTGCGTCACCGTCATCCTCTTCTCATCGATCACCGGCGTCCTCTCCGGCCTCTACCCAGCCTGGAGAGCCGCCAATCTAAACCCGGTGGAGGCATTGAGATATGAGTGAAGACAGGTCGACCCCCAATCCCCTAAGATGCCTCATAAAACCAATGGACACCTTATCAAAAGTCGACGAGAGAGACCTCTGGATCGGCTTCATCATCGTCCTCATCATCGCCTCTCTGGCCTCGATAGCGAGATATAACTACGCGATGAAGCTACCCATCGAGATACCAGAGTTCCTCCAGAGACCCGGAAGCAGGGTCGACCCTGAAGCCTTTAAGAGAAATATCGCCTACTTCCAAGCCTTCGGAGAGGGGGCTGCGGTCTTCTTCAACTGGATTCTGACTTCCATACTCGTACACCTATACACAAAGGCCCTGGGGGGGAGGGGAAGCCTTAGGGGGATGCTGGCCAAAGCTGGCTTTGCCTCAATGCCATTGACGATACAACAAATCCTACGCCTAATGGACGCCTGTACCATAAGCAGGGAGGAGCTACTGGAGCTCATAGCCTCCCTACAGGGTTGGACACCCCAACCCTTTATCCATCTAAACCTCTTCCTCCTATGGACCCTCATACTCCTCATAATAGCCGCCTCCATAAACTATGAGACATCGAAAAAGAGGGCTGCAGCCTCGACGCTCTTGGCCTACCTAACCCTAATGCTCATCCCTCTCCTCTTCTCCCCTAGAGCTATTATGACGGCCAGCCTCTAAGGAAACGATGAGCAGCGTTAAGAGATCGAGAAACTATGGGAGACATGGCTTGAGCGGGGAGCTGTATTGGTTCAAGAAAGCAGAATATAGAACCGTTGAAGGACAAACGGGAAGTTCGGAGATGCTACAACGAGATGGCATCGAGATACGAGAGCTCGAAATACCTCTACTGGACACGGAAGATGGAGGAGGGAGAAGAAAAGGCCATACGAAGCTGGCTTAGGAGATTGAGGCCTCCAATCATCGACGTGGGTTCAGGAACCGGGAAGATATGCCCTCAAACTCTCCGATCAAGGCCTGAAAATTCGATAGGATGCTAAACCTCCTAAAACCACTATTAAAATACGCCGAGATACACGCAATCCTGCTCTTGAAGTATGTTTCTTAGAGAGAATGGAGGCTTAATGCGGGGGGTGGGATTCGAACCCACGTAGGCCTAAGCCACGGGATCTTGAGTCCCGCCCCTTTAGCCACTCGGGAACCCCCGCCCTAGGGATAGATGTTCCATAGGGATGGCTTAAAACCTTACTCCGCCTTCATACTCTTCGATGAGGGTCTCCATAAGCCTAGGTGGAAGCCTCCTCAAAGACCTTGAAGCCTTCCGGAGATATGCCGACGTGTTGAGGAGGCTGAAGGCTAAGGGGCATCGTATCGTCGTCGTCTGCGGCGGAGGTCGCAGGGCGAGGGAATTTATCGCTCAGGCCCGAAGCCTAGGAGCATCGGAGGAGCTCCAAGATAGGGTTGGAATATTGGTGACGCATCTAAATGCTCTGCTCCTAATAGCAGCCCTTGGCGAAGACGCCGATCCACGAGTTCACAGGAGGAGTAGCGACGTGAAAAGACATATGGATGACAGGATCATCGTCGGCGGGGGACATCTCCCAGGGAGCAGCACCGACTATAGGGCTGTACTCTTCGCCAGGGCGATCAGGGCTGAACTCATCGTCAACGCCACAGACTATGGAGGGGTCTTCGACAAAGACCCAAGTAGGCATCCAGACGCCAGGAAATACGACCATCTAACCTACGATGAGCTGGAACGGATAATCAGAAGCCGATTTGAGCAGAGACCCGGCGACTACGGCCTCTTCGACCTGAAGGCTGTGAAGCTGGCTAAGAGGCTGGGAATTCCCATAGTCTTCGTCGACGGAACCGATCCAGAGGAGATCATCAGGGCCGTAGAGGGCGGGCACAGCGGAACAGTTGTCTCCGGTTGAAGGTAAACTATATATGCCCCAGCGGGGTTTAATGGTGGGCCTCTGGCATGGGGATGAGGAAGGCTGCACCCCTCGACAGATTCAGGTTTAGGAAGCTACTGGAGATGCTGGAGAAGAAGGAGGGGCGGGGAACCGAGCTCATCAGCGTCTATATTCCACCTGGTAAGCGGGTCAGCGAGGTGATGAATGACCTGAGAAGCGAGTGGGGGACGGCGAGCAACATAAAGTCGAAGACGACGAGGAAGAATGTCCAGGACGCCCTAACGAAGGTTATGGAACGCCTAAAGCTATTCAAGGAGATTCCGGAGACCGGCCTAGCCATCTTCGCCGGAAACATCGCTGGAGACCAGCCAGGGGTGGGCCGCATGGAGACCTATGTGGTCATACCCCCAGAACCGATAACGACATATTATTATCGGTGTGAGCATCGCTTCGTCCTTGAACCCCTCTGGGAACTCCTGAGAACCGAGGATGCCTATGGCATAGTGGTCATAGACGCGAAGGAGACCACCATCGCCCTCGCGAAGGGGAGGCGCATAGAAATCCTCAAGGAGGTCACATCGGGAGTTCCAGGGAAGCATCGAGCTGGAGGTCAGAGCGCCAGGAGATTCGAGAGGCTTAGGGAGATGGCCCTAAATGAGTATTACCGCCGAGTGGGGGAGCATATCAATGAGCTGTATCTCAAGATTTCGAATCTGAAGGGAATAATCTTTGGAGGCCCTGGACCGACGAAGAATGAGTTCCTAGAGCGAGATCTCCTCCACTACGAGTTGAAGGATAAGGTGCTCACCGTCGTCGACACTGCCTATACGGGCATCGAGGGTGTGAAGGAGGTGGTAGACAGGGCAAAAGACTTCCTCGAAGGCCTGAGATATAGCGAGGAGCGTCGAATAGTCCAGGAGTTCCTGAAACACGTGGGCCGAGACACCGGCCTGGCGACCTACGGCGATAGGGAGGTGATGAGGGAGCTGCGAAGCGCCAACGTCAGAGTCCTTCTCCTCTCCGAGGGTGTAGAGCGAGAATGGCTGAGGCTGAGATGTCGAGAGTGCGGATATATGGAGGAGCGGATCATAGAGCGAGGCGAGCTTGAAGGCTTCATGGAGGGCTTGGCCAACATCATCTGCCCCCGATGCGGCAAAGCAGCCTATGAGGTGGTGGAGCATAAGGAGCTCCTAGAGAGGCTTATAGAGATGGCTAATGAGGTCGACGCCAGGGTTGAGGTCATCTCAACGGAGACGGAGGAGGGAGAGATGCTCCTCAAATCCTTCGGAGGAGTCGCCGCCATCCTAAGGCATAGAACCTATTAGAGCTTCAGCGTGAACCAGATCTTCGGATATTCCTCAACCTCGTGTTCTCCCCCTCTACCTTCATGAACCTCGAACCTTTTGGCTTTCAATGTCCCAGCGATGTCCCTTATACCCATTCTGAGGGTCTCAGCCTCAAACTTCCCATCGGCGTATATCTCGATGAGCTCTACCTCTCTCCCGAGGGGTATGCCCCTACGACTCTTCTCACGCCTTATGGCTCCTATGACGGCGATGATGAGATCTCCACGCCTCTCAGCCTCGGGATCGATGAGGTCTCGATTCATCTCAGGCCATCGTGTTAGATGTATGCTATCCCCCTCACCCTTCGCATACATGTGGCTGTATATCTCCTCGGTGATATGTGGAATTACCGGGGCCAAGAGTTGGAGCATTCGTTTCACAGCATAGTACAACGTCCACTGAGCTGATTCCCTACCCTCACCGCCGTAGAGTCTATGCTTCACAGCCTCGATGTAGTGGTCGCAGAAGACGTGCCAGACAAAGCTCCTAACGGGCTCGAAGGCTCTCATGAAGAGGCACTCCTCATAGGCCTCAGTGGCCTCACCGATGAGTCGCTCTAGCTTACTCAAAAGCCATCTATCCAGGAGCTCCAATTTAGGCATCTCACGGGGCTCATAATCGACGAGGTGGAGACTGGTGAATCGGCAGGCATTCCAGAGCTTACGCATGAACCTCCAACCATACTCCACATCGCCCCATCTGAAGGGGATGTCTGAACCTGTGCTTCCGCCGGCTGCCGCCCACTGCCTCGCTGCGTCGGCGCCATACTTGTTGAAGACCTCTGGGGTGGCGACGAAGTTTCCGAGGGACTTACTCATCTTCCTTCCATCGCTGCCCAGCACCATGCCGTTGATCAACACGGCTTTATAGGGGGTCTCATCGAAGAGGGCGAGATGCCTCACCATGAGGTAGTAAGTCCAAGTTCTGATGATGTCTTGACCATTAGGCTGTATGGAAGCGGGGAAGAGCTTACGCCAATCAGGCCTATCGGGCCAGCCTGCGTGGATGGCGCAGGTCAACGATGAGTCAAACCAGGTGTCCAGCACGTCGGTCTCGGGTTCAAACTCCCTTGAGCCACATTTGGGGCAGGGACTTCTGGGCTGTGTATACCTCGGATCGACGGGGAGCTCCTCCGGCTCGGCGAGTTTCACGGCTCCACAGCGCTTGCAATACCATACTGGTATGGGTGTGGCGAAGACTCTCTGACGGCTAAGCACCCAGTCCCAGTCCAGGGATCGAGCCCAGTCGATGAGCCTATATTTCATCCAGTCGGGATACCACTTGATCTTCAGCGCCGTCTCCACAACTCGATCGGTGAGGGCTGTCGTCTTCATGAACCACTGTTCCTTTGAGAGGATCTCAATCGGCGTCTTACATCTCCAGCATACACCGACATCCTGATCGATCTCCTCAACACCCCTCAGTAATCCCGCTCGGTCTAGGTCTCTAACGATGGCTTCCCTTGCTTCCTCTATGCCTAGCCCCTCATAGGAGCCTGCAAGTTCAGTCATGTGCCCACGTTCCTCGACGAGCTTGATAACCGGTAACCTATGCCTAGCCACCATGAGGACGTCGCTCTTGTCTCCATAGGTGCAGATCATCATAGCGCCTGTCCCGAATTCCGGGTCGACATTCTCATCCTCTATGATGGGAACCCAACGCTCTGAGAGTGGCACCTTGGCCTTTTGGCCGACTAGATGCCTGTAACGCTCATCCTCGGGGTGCACGGCTAGAGCGACGCAGGCAGGTATATACTCGGGCCTTGTGGTGGCGATCAAGACCTCCCCATCTCTTAGGCCGAAGGCGATGGTGTATAAGCGTCCCTTACGATGCTCATACTCCACCTCCGCATCCGCGATGGCCGTCTCGCATCTTGGACACCAGTTGATGGGATGCTCCCCCTTGTAGATGAAGCCCTTATCGTAGAGGAGGAGGAAGCTGAGCTGAATCTTCCGCATGTAATCCGGATCCATGGTTCGATATTCCAGACTCCAGTCTACGCTGCATCCCAGTCTGATGATGGCCTTCTTCATCACGTCGATGTAGGTCTCGATCCACTCCTCGCATAGCTTCCTGAACTCGTCCGCTGGAACGTCGGATCGCTTTATGCCGTGGGCCTTCTC
>CAZEET010000040.1:0-8564 GCA_964511325.1 uncultured Candidatus Bathyarchaeia archaeon
GGATGAGGAAGAGGTAGGCGTTGCTGAGGCATGATGTCGGATAGCCTGGCATCCCTAGGAGGGGTCTATCACCGATAAGGGCGAAGAGCGTGGGCTTCCCAGGCTTTATCTGGAGGCCGTGAAATATGATGCGGCCCAATTTCTCCACCACACCTCTCAGGAGATCCGCGGTGCCTACGGAGCTCCCACCGGATAGAACGATGAGGTCGCAGCGCTCAACCGCCTCTCTGATGGTCCCCTCCAAGGCCTCGACATCGTCGGGGATGATGCCCATCTTAATGGGTATGCCGCCATGACTGGAGACAACGGCTGAGAGCGTATAGGAGTTTATGTCATAGACCTCCCCGGGCTTAAGCTTAGATCCGGGGGGCTTCACCTCTGAACCTGTGGCTATGATCGCCACCCTCGGCTTTTCATAGACCTTCACCACCTCTATACCTATGGCTGCTATGGCTCCAATCCTCGCCGGCGTCAGTTGGGCTCCGGCTTCTACCACGGTCTCACCCTCCTTGATGTCCTCACCTCTCTTGGAGATATTTGCGCCGGGATAGACGGGGGAGTATACCTCTATGTATTCTCCTAGGGCGTGAGTGTATTCCCTCATAACGACGGCGTCACATCCCTTTGGGAGGGGGCTGCCCGTCGAGATCTGGATGCATTCCCCTGGGCCTACCTCTTTCTCGTAGAGCTCCCCCACGCCTTGCACTCCGATGAGTTTAAGCCTTCTCGGCGAGTGGGTTGAGGCTCCATAGGTATCCTCAGCCCTCACGGCATAGCCGTCCATTGCGGCCCTATCGAAGGGTGGGACATCCATGGGGGATACAACATCCTCTGCGAGAACTCTTCCATAAGCCTCCTCTAATGGGATCGTCTCCGTTCTCTCTATGGGTTTGATATGCTCCCTTAGAAGTCTCAAGGCTTCAACTCTTGGTGTGAGCTGCTTGAAGAGGGTCATCTTCGCACCTCCCAGAGTAGATGCCCTATGAGGGGGATGATCAACCTCTCCAGGGCCAACCTGACGGCTCCCACGGAGCCTGGGAGGCAGAAGATGGGCTTACCGGCTGCCAATCCAGCTCTGGCTCTGCTGAGTATGGCTGCGGCTCCGATCTCCTGATAGCTGAGCATCCTGAAGAGCTCTCCGAAGCCTGGCATCTCCCTTTCCAATAGAGGTTCTATCGCCTCTATGGTCTTGTCCCTAGTGCTCACCCCTGTTCCCCCGCTGATGAGGATGGCATCGACACCCTCCTCCTTCAGGTAGGCCCTCAACACCTTCCTGATCGCATTGATGTCGTTTCCCACGATTTGGTGAGCCACAACCCTGTGTCCAGCCTCCTCTAATAGTCGCCGAGCTGTTTTTCCCGTCTCATCGGTCTTATGGGTTCTAACATCGCTCGTTACCAGTAGGGCGAAGTTGGCTGTGATCCGTTGATCCCTCCTATGGTCCTCCACGATGCTCACCCCTTCAGCTTCTCCACCACCCTAATGTCGGCGATCCGTGTATGGGGATACTGCCCCTCCTCATCCTTTTCTAGGTATTTCACCATATCCCAGATGGTGAGGAGGGCGATGGCCACGCCTGTGAGGGCCTCCATCTCAACCCCCGTCTTATAGTCAGCCTTAACCCGGCATCTGACATCGATATGGGTCTCACCCAAGGTGAAGTCGATGTTTATGCCCGTGACCGGTATGGGATGGCAGAGGGGTATGAGCTCCGACGTCCGCTTCACAGCCTGTAGGGCAGCCACCTCGGCGACGGTCAGGGGATCACCCTTCTTCACCGTCTTTTCTTTAATGGCTCTCAGGGTCTCAGGTTTGAGAAGGATTCTCCCCACCGCCTCCGCCTCCCTATGAACCACCGTCTTCGGGGAGATGTCCACCATCCTTATGGGCTCCACACTCTTCATGCTCCTTCACCCTCCATCCAGGTTGCCCCCTCTGAGGTGATCTCCCTTTTCCATAGGGGAACCCTCCTCTTCAACTCCTCTAAGACGTATCGACAGGCTTTGAAGGCCTCATCTCTATGAGCCGCGGCGACGAGGATCACGAGGATCGTCTCGCCGACTTTAAGTCTCCCAATCCTATGGAGGATGACCACCTCCTCCACGTTGAATCGTTCGAGGGCTTCACCCCTGATTCTCTCCATCTCCTTTACGGCCATCTCCTCATAGGCCTCTATCTCCAGCGCCTCCACGATGCGTCCGCCGGTCTCACCTCTGACTATACCTATGAAGACCGATATGGCTCCAACCCTTCGACGCCTCAGCCTCTGGAGGGCCTCGTCGATGGAGGGTTCCTCTCTAATCAACCTAATCATATCAACCACCGCTCACAGGTGGGAAGAGGGCTACGACATCCCCCTCCTTTAATTCCCTATTCAGGGGGACGTACTCCGCGTTGACGGCTACAAGGAGCTTAAGCCCCCTCAAGGCTTGATGATGATTTTTGAGGATCCTCATGAGGGTTTCGACTCTAGCCCCCTCCAGAAGCTCGATCATCTCCTCATCTATGCCCAGCGTCTCCCTCAATCTCGCGAAGTAGAGGATCCTTACCCTCATCGCCGTCTCACCCAGTATGGTTCACGTCTTCTAATCGCCTCCTTGAAGGCCTCGATCAAGCCGTCATCTGGGTTTCCCGATAGGAGGGGGAGGAGATCCACGAGGTTGTCATCCCTCATCAGGCAGGGCTTGAGGTAGCCGTCGGAGGTGAGCCTCAGCCTATGGCAGTGGAGGCAGAATTCGGGGTTTTCAACTCCCCTGACAACCTCCACGACGGCTCCATTCCTCAGATGATATCTTCGACGATTCTGCTCTCCCCGTTCCTCAACCCTTACGGCCTCGGATTTGAAGAGTTCCTCCAGCGAGCTGAGGTTGAGGTGGAGACGCTTCCAAATCTTAGTTCCCCTCCTCAGCGGCTGGAGCTCTATCAGCTGGAGGGTCGCCCCAATCCCTCTGGCGTACTCCAGAAGTTGAGGTAGTTCCCCAGAATTTAGGCCTCTGAGCAGGACGACGTTCAACTTCAGCGGCGTCAATCCCATGTCTAGGGCTGCCTCCACACCCCTCAGAACCCTCTTTAAAGCGTTAACTCCGGTGATCAATTTGAAGATCTCCTCTCTCAGCGATGGTAAGCTGACATTCACTCTAGCTAACCCTGCCTCCACGAGTCTCGGTGCCATAGCTTCAAGATGTGAGCCATTTGTCGTCATCGAGACCTCCTCAGCGTGGGGGCTGATAGCCTGAATGATCTCAGCGATGTCTCGACGTAGGAGGGGCTCGCCGCCGGTGATCTTGAATCTCGATATACCTAGGGAGGAGGCTACTGCGGCGATTCGCCCTATCTCCTCGACTGTAAGCTCTCGTCTGGGGGCCATCTCCCCCTCCTTATGACAGTAGAGACAGTTGAAGTCGCAGCGCTGTGTCACTGATATCCGAAGGGTCTCCACGCCTCTCCCGTAAGGGTCTCTAAGGGTGATCTTCGAAGGGGATGTCACGATATCCCTATAGCGATATACATGAAAAAATATATCGATCCACGTCCCTCTCCCTAGTCAGCTAGCTCTATCGGATTCAGCTGAGGGGCGTATCGATGGTAGATATCTCTCCACGGCCTCTCTCAGCTTCATCAAGGCGTCGATGAAGTCCTGGGGCTTCAATCCAGGTGTTTGAACGCCCGTTTCCCTGTAGAAGGCCTCAACCCTCCTTAGGAGTTCATCCTTGTCGAGTTTAGCTCCCTTGAGCATCTCCTCAAGCTTCGGCAGCGAGTCCTCCGGGATCATGAAGAAGTCTCCGGTGATGAGGATGTCCAGTATCTCCTCCTCCCGAAGTTCAGCTGTCACCCTAATCATCTTGGCGGCCTTGTGATTGATGTGTACCACCCTTACGCCATCGGCGATCTTCACCATCCGCCCCTCGGAGATCCATCCATGTCTCATCTCAGGCATATAGAGCCATTTATCTGAGAGATGCCTCGGCCTAACCTCCTCCTGGAAGATTCTCCACTCCTCCTCCGTCGGCTCAGAGGGCTTCAGCCTTATGCCCAGCACCTTTTCATATCCCTCTCGTAGCAGCCTCTTCACCTCCTCCACTGGCGGCGTGTATCCCAGCTCCCTCCTCAGCGTCGTAAGCCACTCCTTCATGCTCTTCGCCACCTTATCCCTAAACTTCTCATCCGGTACCTTAAGCACTCTAACCATGGAGTCGTAGTCGAAGTCTAGGATGATGTTGCCGACGAGGATGATGGCCTTCCCCATCTTACCGGCTCCATTCCCAGAGATCTTGCGGCCTCCAACCACCACGTCGTTTATTGGTTTATACTCCGCCTCAACGCCCAGTTTCCTATAGACGTAGACCGTCACCTGTAGCAGCTTCTCGAAGAGCTCCTCCACCTTGGCTGGGAGGCTACCTTCATGGCCGATGACCTGGTAGAAGACCTGGCCGCTGTCGAGGTAGACTGCTCCTCCGCCCTGATATCTCCTGATGATGGGCAGACCCCTGCTACGGCAGTACTCCAGATCGATCTCCTCTTCCAATCGTTGATGATAGCCTATGCAGACATAGGGACTGGAGGGTTGGACGAGGATGATGGTGTTTGGCACAAGACCCCTATCGATGGCGAGGGCGACGGCCTCGTAGAAGCCCTGGGCGATGAGAGGTTCAGCTGAGCCCAGGTCTATAAGTCTCCACTCTTCCATGGCACCCCACCGATCCATCTATTCATTTTTATAAGATGATAAGCAAGCTTCCCTTCGAATTTATCGATCTATCAAGCTCTCGTTTTAGTAATCCTCTTCGCCAGAGCCGTCAGGCCTCCGGGCTCCACCATCAGGATGGCGACGAGAACTACGATGGGGGTCAGGGCTTCGAAGCCCGCTATCCATATGCCCAGTGAACCTAATAGTCGGAGTATGATGCCTGGAAGGATCTTTTGTATAAAGGCCACGGCGAATCCTCCAACTACGGCTCCATAGATGTTCTCTAATCCCCCTAGGACGCTGCCGGCGAAGACGGTTATCAGGAGCTCCTCTGCCCCACCGATCCTGACGGATATAGCGAGCGATAGAACTGCTCCGGCTAAGGCTGACATGGAGCCGGTGAGGAACCAGGAGAGTAGATGCATCCTGAAGACATTTACCCCTAAACAGGAGGCGAGGGTTGAATCCTCGGTGACCGCCCGCATAGCTATCCCAAGTCTAGTCCTGGTGAGGAAGAGATGAAGAAGGATGACTAGGAGGATCGCGGTCGGCGGGGCTGTGAAGAGGACTCCCGGATATCCTTGAAGATGGAAGTCCCATCTCTTAAGTAGGAAGCCCCTGGAGTGGATCCTGAATTTGGAGAGAACCCAGAAGGAGTAGAGGGCTACGAGGGTTGCGAGGATCCTGGAGAGGGCGAACATGGCGAAGGCCAATCTGATGCCATCTCCCCCCGTCCTCCTAAGGGGCTTAACAACGAGGATGTAGAGCACGCATCCGATTAATCCCCCCGCTAAGGCTGCGAAGGGCCAGGAGGCGTAGGGGTTGAAGCCATAGAATCTCACCAGGGTGTAGGCGACGACGCTTCCTATGCTGGCATAGTCGGCGTGAGCGAAGTTGGGGAATCTCTCTATCATATAGGTTAGGGTGAAGCCGACGCAGAGCGTTGAGATCATGGATGCATAGACGATGAGTCTCACGGAGAACTCATCTAGCATCTCAAACAATACCCCATAAACCCTATTTAGGATTTTAGCGTTTTATCCTACTCCTCTGCCGATTCGTCTCTCAACATCAGAGCTAGGATGGCGTTGACCATCGTGGTTGAAGCGAGGATGAGCCAGGGGTATAGGAGGTTAGCCTCATAGATGAGGCCGCCTAGTAGGAAGCCGAGGATGGAGGGAATGGTTAAGAAGAAGCCCATCCCAGGTCCTCCACCCCCGCCGCCTCTGTAATTTATGATGAGCATACCCCGGCCTAAAGCCGCCATCACCCTACCCCTCATCTCCCTAGGTGTCATATCCGCCATAAGCGCTCCAGCGGCTGGGAAGAGAAAGGCATTCATGATGGCTATCGGGAGCATCGTGAGGAGGGTCTGATAGAAGCCCCTGGAGAAGGGGAAGGCCAGTATAGGTGCGACGGCGATGGCGAGGCAGAGAGCTATGATCTTACGCCGTTCATATCGATCGACGACGAGGCCCGCTGGGAGGGTGAGAGTGGAGAAGACGAGGGAGAGAAGGGTGAGGATTAAGCCCCACTCATAGGGGGTGAGGCCGATGACATCCTTTGCGTAGACGACCCAATAGGGGGTGGAGAGCCCTATGGAGAAGGTGGAGAGAATGAGGATGAGGGCGTAGATCTTGAGGCTTCTCGGCAGAGTTCTAATGACGGCTATGAAGTCTCTATAGGAGTCGATGAGAAGTCTCCAAATCTTCAGATCTTTTCCCTTTCTCGGCAGAGTCTCCCTCAAGAAGCGGAGGCTTAGGGTAGCGATCACACCGGATGCGATGGCCGTGAGGATGTAGAGCAGCTTCATCGCCCTCTCGACGCCGTAGAGGGAGATGAGGTAGCCGCCGATGAAGGGGGAGAGAATTCCAACGAAGCTGGGGAGGGCCGTCACAACGGCGTAGCCCCTGCCGCGGATTTCCCTCGGCATCGAGTCAGCCAGCAGCGCCGAGGAGGCTGGGAACTGGATGACTCTGATGCCTGCGAGGAGGACTACGGCTGCGAGAATTCTCCAATCTGGGGCGAGGGCGTAGAGGAGAAAGACAAGGACGCCGAGGTAGCCGGAGAAGACCATGGCCTTCACCCTGCCATAGGCGTCGGCCACGCCTCCAGCAAGGGGGTAGAGGAACATATAGGAGAGCGGTCTAAGGGCGTTCACAAGTCCAATAACCCTATTTGAACCTCCTAAGGCTCTGATGTAGAGGCTGAAGAAGGGGAAGGTGACGAATAGAGTGAGCTGCCTGATGACGTTGTTCAGCGTAATTATGAGGACATTTCCCCTCAAAACCTCCCGATAGGAGGCCATGGCGTCTACACGCCCCTAATAGAACCTCTGAAAGGCCTAAAAGGATTTAGGCTCGCAAGCTATTACTACCTCTTTCCCTCACAGATCGAGGGATTCCATGCCGGAGATACCTAGGGTTAAGATGGCCGTCATAGGTGGCTCAGCCATCCTAGATTCAGGTTTTCCAAAGGACTTTGAAGGCGTTGAGATCATCGAGGAAGACATAGTTTACCAAACGCCTTTTGGGCCGACGGCGCCCTTCATTCACGCCTCCATCGACGGAGAGCCCTTCCTCTTCGTCCCCTTCCACGGCATAACGAAGGAGATCAGGAATACGGCGCCTAACAGCGCCGCTGAGCGGGTCTTCTACGTCCTCCTCAAAGCGGGGGTGAAGAAGATACTCGGCTGCGCCCTCTGCGGCTCCACAAACCGACTGCTGGACCCCGGAGATGTGGTCATACCCGATGGATTCGTCGACTACACGACCAAGAGGGCTCAGTCGCTGACCAGAAGCTTAAGGGAGAAGGGCGTAGACGTCGACATCATCATGTATAGGCTCCATCAACCCTTCTGCCCGACGCTGAGTAGGCTCCTCATCGAAGGCGCTGAGAGGGCTGGTTTCAAACGGGTATTTCGCAGAGGCGTCGTCGGCGTAGCCGAGGGGCCGAGGCTTGAATCGCTCTCAGAGATAAGGTTGAGATACACCAACGTGGGCATAGACGTTGTCACCATGAACCTCGTCCCAGAGGTCATCTTCGCTAGGGAGATCGGAGCCTGCTATGCGACGCTCCAATTGGTCTCAAACTATGGCGAGGGCCTGGTGGAGACCACCTGGACGGGACCTGAGGCCTTCAGGGAGTTTAGGGAGTGCTGGTGTAGGCCAGCGGCCATGGCCCTCCACTGGGCTCTGAGGCAGGTAGACCCCGAGGATATGAGCTGCGGCTGTGACAGATATAGGTGGAGGGCGCTGCTCCCCTAACCTTTTTAGACACCTTACCCCTCAGTTTTGTTACTCTCAGATTTAAATATCATTAATTCCCACGGCCCTATCGACGCATGGCGCTAAGGCGGCACTCATCCTCGCCATCGCAATCCCCCTCCTTAATCGCGGGGCTGGAGGTCACACTCTTCGCATCGGCCTACCAGGAGAGGGCGATGGAGCTCCTAAACAGGTTTAACGCCATCATGGATGAGACCCCAAGCTTCCTCGACCACGCCCGGGAGATAACTGAGGAATCCAAGAACTTCAACTATGACCCAAAACTTCTACTGAATCACACTGCCCTGAATGGAACCGGCTGAGATATTGGACTGACAGCCACTGTCAGTTTAAACAATTCTTAAATAATCACCCAGCCTCCTCCCTCCTGATGGAGGCCGAGAGGCGTCTAAAGGCGATTAGATGTGGAACCCTCATCGACGGGACGGGAGAGCGTCCCAAGAGGAACGCGGTCATCCTCATCGAGGGAGAGACCATTAGGGATGTGGGCTCAGAGGGGGAGGTTGAGATATTTGGAGACGCCGAGATCATCGATGCCTCAAAGCTGACGGTGATGCCAGGCCTCATCGACGCCCACGTCCACCTCTGCA
>CAZEET010000041.1:0-8422 GCA_964511325.1 uncultured Candidatus Bathyarchaeia archaeon
TCACCCTATTCCCGAAGCTGAAGGGCTTCCTACATCGAAAGGCTGGAACCCTCAGCGGAGGTGAGAGGCAGATGCTCGCTGAGAGCATGGTGCTCATACGAGATCCGAAGGTGATGCTCGTAGACGAGCCGACGGCGGGGCTGATGCCCAAGCTGGTGACGGAGGTTATGAAGAAGTTCAAGGAGATGGCTGAGCTGACGGGTCTACCCGTAGTTCTCGTAGAGCAGAGGGCTAGGAGGGCGCTTCAAGTCGGCGACTACGCCTACATGATGAGGCACGGCCGCTTCATCTTCAAGGGAACCGCTAAGGAGCTCCTGAATCATCCACACCTGACGGAGATGTACCTCGGCGCCATAGAGGTCAGGGAGCTGAAGTACGTCAAGGAGTAGACGCCTAATATATTCCAGGTATAAGCCTCCACCTCACCCGTTTCATATATTTCCTATATTCCTCTCCATATCTTCTCAGTAGATCCCTCTCTTCTCCCCTGATATGCAGCGGTATGACTGCGAGGCTTATGAGCAGCAGCATCAGGGTCTCGGGGACCGTTATCAGGAGGGCTAAGCCGAGGACCAGGATGAGGAAGGATGCGTATAAGGGATGTCTAACGAGGGAATAGGGGCCATAGGTTATCAGTTTCCCCCGATAGTGCCTCCTCCAGAATAGCCACCATCGGAGGCAGAGAAGGGCTCCGAGGACTGTGAGGGGGGCTCCAAGGAGCTGATTTAAGGGCGGCATCGATCAACTTAAAGGATCACCTCAGTAAAATAGTGTGGGATGCCTATGTCCGAGCCCAGTAGGGTTAAGATCACGGTTTTGAAGCGTATGAAGCCGGGGGAGGTTTTCAAGGAGTCACCGGTTAAGGGCGGCCCAACGGAGCCATGTCCGGTATTCAAGGAGGGGCAGGTCTTCTATGTGGAGGATGGACGTATGCCTGAGGGCTTCTGCACCTGGGCTTGGAACGATATCTACAAAGTGGTTTTGACCCTGAGGTTTAACGGCGATTTCCCCTGGTATGAGGAGCATGGAGTGATGATCTGCTGCTGCACCGATGGGCTGAGACCGGTAATCTTCAGGGTTGAGAGGGCCTAACCGCGCGTATGCTCCTCCACCAATCTCTGCAGCGTCTGCGCTTTCATCTGGACGAGGGATAGGAGCTCGCCGATGGTCTCAGCCGTCGGGTATCCAGCCTCGAGAGCGACTTTCCTAGCTCCCAGGTAGGCCCTGGATAAGATCAACGGCAGCGTTTCAGCCGTCGGGTATGCCGACTCGACGGCCACCTTCAAGGCGTCTGAGTATGCCCTCATCAGCTCCTCTCTGTAGGTCTCGACATCTATCTGCAGCTCCTCCCTCGGTATGATCCTGCCATGGTCGTAGACTGCCTTGATCTCCAGCCCCATCTCGGCAACCCTCATACCGAGGCGTCTGAGCACCTCCGCGAGGTCTCTGGAGATGACATCTCCAGGCTTCGCTACGACGGTGTCCTTAGCGACCCATATGCTTCCGCTCTCTATGCGCGTTCTCGCTCCGAGTGAGGCGAGCTGGCTGAGAATTGGGCCGGGCGATAGACCTGTATTCCCCGCTGGTATGACGATCTCCTCGGTGGCTACGTCGCCGGGCTTTGCGAAGACCTTCACCTTATTTCTGCCGAGGATCATCGCCAATTCGAAGGGGTTTCCATTGTAGAAGATGAAGATGTTCTGCCCCTTTATGGCGTCGAAGAACTCGTCGATGTTGGGCATATCAAGCTTCTCCATCGCCCTCCTCATCAGCGTGTTCTTTATCACCTTGAAGATCATCTTCCCCCTAAGCTTCTTCCTCAGATCCTGGAGCATCCTGCTCTCGATCTTATGGAGATCCGCTGCCCCTATGACCTCATATTCCTTCAGAATCCTCAGGGCCTCCTCGACGATGCGGGCCTTCCGCTCCCTAGCTCTCCTGCTCATCCGCCTACACCTCAGAGGAGCCTCACCGCAGGCCCCATGGTGAGCTTCACATAGGCCGACTTTATGTTGCCCATACCCTTCTTCAGCGTCCTCAGGAGGGTTGAGAAGATTGCCTCGATGTTCTCAGCTACCTCCTCGTCGCTCATACCCTCCTTACCGACGATGCACATCACATAGGGCTTATCCCTACTCCTGAGGACGACCATCTTTCTCTCCCTCTCCATAACCTCCTCTATCGATGCTTGAGGTGGAACGGGCGTCGGCATCTTGCCCCTAGGCCCTAGGATGGGGCCCACGATGCGGCCTATTAGGGGCATGAGAGGAGCCTCAGCGAGGAAGAGGTCATAATCCTTAAGCCTCCTCTTCACCTCCTTCTTATCTCCCGCGATGCTCTGAAGCTCGTTTGGGTCTATCACCTCATCGGCTCCGGCCTCCCTGGCTCTGAGGGCTAGGTCTCCAGAGGCGAAGACGAGGACTCGTCGTTTGCCGACCCCGTTTGGAAGCCTGATCCTCAGATTTATCCTGTTCTCAGGTCTCTTCAGGTCGATGTCCTTGAGGTTTATCATCAGCTCTATCGATTGTTCGAATTGGCGTTTAGGCGCAGCTTTTCTGGCCTCCCTCAAGGCCTCTAGGATTCTCTCTCTCGGAACCGACATCTAGGCTCCCCCCTCCTCCGATGCCTGATATAAAGCTTTACTCCTCTCTGAGCTTGTCATCGTAGGCCCCTTCATCTATAAGTCTTAGGATCTCCTTCACTGGCTTTCCATCGACGGTTATCCCCATGCTTAGGCAGCTTCCAAGTATCTCCTTCACGGCCCCCTTAAGGGTGGCGGCGAGGAGGTCATCCCACTTCTTCTTAGCTATCTCCACCACCTGATCGAAGGTTAGGTCTCCGACGAACTCCCTTTTGGGATCAGAGGACCCCTTCTCCAGGCCTAGGATCTGAGTTATATGCGCATAGGTTGACAGCGAGCCGAGTTTCACGGTGAACTCCTTCGTATCCGTGTCGACTGTGACCTCCACCGGAACCTTTACGCCCTTATAGACCGCGGTGGCCTCATTGATCTTGTTGACCACCATCATCACGTTTATTCCAAGGGGGCCGATGGCCGGACCTATCGGCGGGCCTCCCGTGGCCTCCCCGCCTGTGACGATGAACTTGAAGGTCTTCTTCACCATTAGCCCTCCCTCACCTCCCGGACATAGTCTGCGTGAACCGTGATCGGCAGAGTAAAGCTCGCCTCTAGGAGCTCTATGGTGACCTCCTCCTTAGCCTCATCGATCCTGATGATTCGAGCCTGCATCCCCTTGAAGGGCCCCGCAACCACCTCCACGATGGCTCCCTCCCTCAGCCCCTCTATAGCCGGCCTCGTCTCCAGGTAGTGATCCACCTCTGCGGGGTTTACGACGCCTGGAACCCGGCCTCTCACATGTCTCACGCCCCTTATCAGCTCGTCGACCATGTGGGGCATCGCCGCCTCGACTATTATATAGCCCCTCAGCTCCGCGGGGGCGAGAATGGCGGCTATCGGCAGCCCCTCCACCTCGGCTCTATCAGCTAGCATCATCGCCACGTTTCTCTCCTGGCCCACCGTCACCTTCACCGCGTAGAGGGGCATTCCTCACACCCTTAAGACGCTTAACCATACTCTCCAGGGGGAGAATTAAACCTATTGGTCTATATGCCCTGAAGGGTTACCGAGATCAGCCTAATCAGGTAGCCTATCCCCCCTATGAGGGCGACTCCCATTAGGCAGACCTTAACGCTGAGCCAGAAGGTTCTCCGATCCGGCTTTGAGATGGTTCTCAGCAGTCGAGAGGCCGACGTTAGGAATTCTCTCAGGCCCATCCGACGCTCCTAATCATCGGGAGCCTTAAAACCTTTATGGGAGCAGCCTCCTCAGCAGCCAATCGGGGTTGAAGGGTTGTAGGTCTCCATAGCCCTGACCCGTGCCGAGGTATAGGATGGGCTTACCCGTCGAGTAGGCGATGCTCAGGCTTGATCCACCCCTCGCATCGGCGTCCACCTTCGTTATTATGGCTGCGTCGAAGCCCACTTCTCGGTTGAAGGTCTCAGCCTGTTCAACGGCGTCGTTTCCCGTCAAGGCGTCGACGACGAGGATGGTCAGATCAGGCTGTATAACCCGCTTTATCTTACGGAGCTCCTCCATGAGGTTTCGATTCGTCTGCATCCTCCCAGCCGTGTCGATTAGCACGGCGTCGTAGCCCCTAGCCCTGGCGTGTTCAACGGCGTCATAGCTGACGGCGGCTGGGTCAGCCCCATATCGATGTCTGATCACCCTCAGCCCAAGCCTCCTGGCATGCTCCTCCAGCTGCTCTATGGCTCCAGCCCTGTAGGTATCCCCCGAGGCGAGGACAACCCTATAGCCGTGGTCCATCAGCAGCTTCGCCACCTTCGCTATCGTCGTCGTCTTCCCCGTCCCATTGACGCCTATGAAGAGGAGGACGAGCGGCTCACCATGTTTACGTTTCTCCCCCGCCATCTTCAGCAGATCTTCAGGTGGTGTCTTGAGTATATCCCTCATCGTCTCTCGAAGAGCTTCCCTGACTATCTGCACCCTATCGCCGAAGCGAGGAGCCTCCACGCATAGGAGGCGTCTCTTAAGCTCTGAGCTGATATGTTCAGCTACCTTTAAGGCGACATCGTTGGAGACCAGTTGGAGTTGGAGCTCCCATAGGATTTGATCCAACTCCTCCTTAGTGAATCTCCTCTTAGAGATCCTCTCCACTAAGCCCTTAAGGCTCTCCCTAAGTCTCTCGAACACCCGTTCTCCCTCTCAGCTCAGCCGCGAGTCGGCTGATACCCTCCTGATGGATCTCCATCTGCATGAGAAGCTGCTCCAGCTGCTGCTCCATAGCCCTCGAGGCCTTCTCCACCTCCTCTAATCTGTTGGAGAGGTCCTCCAGCGCCTTCTCAGGCTCCATCTCCACTGAGACGTCGGCTCCTACGCCGACGATCACCCTTTCGAGGGCTTCAATTCTGGCGTCTATATAGGTTCCGCCGCCTATGGGTATGAGGATCGGTGTCCCCTCCTCCACATCTCTCAGGGCCTTGAGGGCTGACTCAGCCATCCTAAGCTCCGCCTCCATGGACTTAAGGAGCTCAAGCCTCCGCTGCAAGACCTCGGCCGAGCTCTGCATCAATCTGAGCTCGGCTATAAGCCTCCTAAGCGTCTCCTCCTTCTCAGCTCTCTCCCCGCTCAATCTCCTCTACCTCTAGAATCTTGATCTGGAATCTCTTAGCCCTATGTCTGCTTCCAAGTTCGCAGTATATCTTCTCCAGCGCATCTTTAAGCCTCGTCGCCGGTATCTCCTTCTCAAATCTCATCGGCTCTAGGAGCTGCGGCTTTCGGATTTCACCCTTAATCCTGTAGAGTTTCACCTCGCTCAACTCCCTTCCCCTCGGCGAGGGTGACCCTGACCACGCCGTCCTCATCCTTCGTCATCTTCACCCTTATACGCCTAGGGGGCTTCTGTATTCCCCTCCTCCAGATGGCCTCGTTGACCTCTGGGTCTATGACGATCTCAGTTGACTTCATGTGCCTCTCAGCGAACTCCCTCAGCACCCTCACCGCCTTCTCAGCCCTCTTCCACCTCGGCGCCGCCCACGCCTTCTTCAGCGGCACCGTGTAGATGCGCTCCTCAACCGCCTCCGACACCTCTAATCACCTAATCCTTAAGCTTACTCCTTCTCCAATGTCTTCGGCTCTTCGGGCTGGAGCGCACTCTCCCCATGGTCTTTAATATGATCCAGGCTGGGACTGGTCTATTCTGCTTCCCGGCCTTTGCAAGCCTCAACTTATAGGCTAGGGGCTTATACCTCCCCATCTAGACCCTCCTAATCTTGATCTCCCTTTTCTGCTGGGCCTGTATCTGGGCTAGGAGTCTCCTGAGCATATCATCGGTTATCGGCAGCCTGATCCGGCCGGTTCTGGCAGCCTGGATGAGCTGGAGCTCCAGCTGCTCGGCGTAGTCAGGTCTCACCATCTTGATATTCGTCAATCTCTGCCTCGCCTTAGGGGTGAGAATTCTCCAGAGGAGGAGCTGCTTCTGAGCCTCAGCCTCCCTGCGAAGCTCCTCCTCCCTCTGCCTAGCCTGGAGCTCCATCAGCCTCCTCAACTTGAGTCGTTCAAGCTCCTCATCCGATGACATCTCGACCACCTAGTAGGCCTTCAGCTCGGGTATCTCCCTCTCCAACTCCCGTTTAATTCTGGCCGCCATCGCATCTAGGAGGCTTCTACCCTTTGGGGTGAGGACTCGACCCTTATTCCCATCCCTCTCCGCTAGCCCGGCCTCCTCCAGCTGCTGGAGTATATGCCTTATTATGGAGCCCCCCGCCTTCCTGAAGTGGGCTGGCTTGACGCCTCTACGCTTACGGCCGCCATACATCTTCCTCAGCCTTGAAACCCCTATGGGGCCCTTGATGTAGAGCTTCCTCAGTATCGAGGCGGCTCTGATATACCACCAGTCGGGGTTGTGGGGGGTTCTCTCAACGTGGGAGCCCGTCTTCACGTATGCGGCCCACTCAGGCGGCCTAACCTCTCTCACATTCTCCTTTAGGTATTTTGACAGCCTATCTATCAGGATGTCCGCTGGGATGTCGTAGACCGTCGTCAACTCTGACCCCTTTTCCCTGAAGCGCTAAAGAATTGGAGATGAACCGACATAAATATATTCCCTACCCACCCCTCAGCCTTCTAAGGGTCTCCTGACATCCATAGCTCATCAGGGAGACGTCGCTTCCGATGCCGATGAATCTGAAGCCCATATCGATGAGCTCCCTGAGATGTTCGACGCCTAATCCATAGGCGATGCCTGGGGCCACTCCCGCCGCCTCCGAGGCCTCTATGACTCTCCGCATCATCTCCACCACCTCTGGGTGGAAGGGTTGACCCCTATGCCCCGTGGAGGTGGAGAGGTCTGTTGGCCCTATGAAGGTGGCGTCTACGCCGTCGACGGAGACGATCTCCTCGACGTTCTCCACGGCTCTGCCGGTCTCGATCTGGACGGCGACGAACATCTCATCGTTCACATGGTCGAGATACTCCTGGGTTGAGACGCCCCACGCCGAGGCTGGACGCCCTGGGGCGCATCCCCTAACCCCCTCGGGTGGATAGCGGGTATACCTAACGGCCTTCTCAGCCGCCTCACGGGTTTCGATGAGGGGGACTACGACGCCGAGGGCTCCCGTGTCCAGCGCCCTCTTGATGGCGTTCATATCGTTCCATACAACCCTGATCAGGGGGGTGGCCCCTGAGCCGCAGACCTCCCTCACCAATAGATCTAGGGTCTCAAAGCTGGCGGCTCCATGCTCCGTGTCGAAGAGAACCCAGTCGACGCCGCTTCGGGCGAGATTCCTCACCGAGACGGGGTGTAGTATATGAACCCAGGCTCCGAGGCAGGTTTCACCCCGCTTAAGCCTCCACTTCAACTCATTCCTCAGCCTAGACATGGTGAATCCTAATGGTCTAAGGGGGATTTAACCCTACCTCAAACAATTAAATCCTCGAGGCATATCCAAGCTTGATGCTTGAGGAGGTTCTGGAGGTCTTCAGGGGGGAGGCTGAGCGATGGGGTTTGAGGGGTGTCCTCGGCTTCGCCCCTTTCAGAGACGTCTATGCGGCGCTGATGCCGATTCAGAGGAGGCGGCTTGAGGAGTTCTGCGGTGATGCCATAGACTCCATGCGGGGCGCCATCTCCATCGCCTACGCCTATCCGAGGGAGGTCATAGATGCCATACCCATGAGGGGATATAGGGAATCCTGGAACATCTATGCCAGAGCCTATCATAGGTTGAATAGGGCCTTGAACCATACGGCGAAGAGGATCGCTGAGCTCGTTGATGGGATCGCCGTACTCGCAACCCTCGAGGGATTCACCGGCAGGGTGGAGCATGTGGAGGATTTCTACGCCGCGACTGTCTCCCACAGGGTGGCAGCTGAGCTGGCTGGGGTGGGCTGGAGGGGTAAGAGCGGATTGATTGTGAATCCCAGATATGCCTCGGCGATTAGATTGGCCACCATCTACACTCCCCTATCGTTTCCATCTACGGGGCCGTCGGAGGGGGGATGCGCCGAATGTCGAGCCTGCCTTGAGGCCTGCCCGCTGCTACGGGCTGAGAGGCTCGGCGAGGACTATAGGGAGCTGTGTCGACGATACATCCTCGCCCTAGAGCGACATGGATTGGAGGCCGATGTCTGCGGACGCTGTGTGAGGGCTTGCGTCGAATCCTTCGAGTCGGGATATATGAGTCAGCACCTAAACCCAGATTGGATTAGGAGTCCCTACTACGTTAACCTAGATTGAGGCGTTGACTCGAAGCCTTTTGACAGCCACTGTCCTTCCAGATTTCTCAGGGTATTTTGAAGAGGGGGTGCTCCCTGCTCAGCTTCATGCCGCTCCTCATCGCTGGGAAGGCGTAGGCGGCGTCCACCATCGCTACGGCTGGATAGACG
>CAZEET010000042.1:0-6577 GCA_964511325.1 uncultured Candidatus Bathyarchaeia archaeon
AGGTGGTCGTGAAAGTGGAGCTCACTTTTGGGGACGAGAAGTTACCTCGGATCTACGCTGTATGTAGCAAGGTAGTTGGAGTTCCCGTAACTGCGTATGACTTTCCAAGCATCGCTATTTGATAGGGGTATATATTATGCTTATATTGGGTGGTAGGCATGTATGACATGCTTTCAAAGTCCGTGAAGGAGAGGATAAGGCTGAAGTATAAATTATTAGAGCAAAAAGCTAGGCTGTTTTACTTGAGGCATAAGCTGAGGAAGGTGGGTGGCAGGTATGGATGTGTGAGATAATTAAGAGGAGGTTTGAGAGTGAGTTAAGGGGTTTAATCTACTCTGGTAGGCTATTTTAGGGGGGTAGTAATATGCTCGGCAAGATCATTGATGAGGGCCTTAAGTACCTGAGGGATAAGGGCTATGATGTCGCCGAGATACGAGTAACCCTCGATTACTACGATGAGCTCGGCTCTCCAGACCCTGTGATTGAGTTCTGCGTTGATCCTTTAGGGGTGGACGTCATGGACATCTGGAGGGGTCTCGTTGATCATCTCAGGGACACTTTCGATAGTAATATAAAGCACTATGTGGTTTGTGTTGTGGAAAGGAGGTGGTAGTTGTGGAAGAGAAGAAGGAAGGTGATGAAGTGTTTAGGATGTATATAAAGAAGATTGATGACTTTACTACTGAGGTAGGCGTTGTGGCAGGGGATAGAGAGTACAAGACTGTGGCTGTCGTCCCTGTGGATTACAGGACTGCCTGTATGTTTCTTGCCAAGGCTTTCTTCAATGCCCTTAGGGAGCTCACGGGGGTTGTCTTCAGGGATGCGGATGTGGCCATGTTAGTTCCTACGGACAAGTCCGATTAGTGGGAGGGTGTTATTAATGGAGGACGATCAGTCCAAGTACTTCAACTTTGATGAGTGGCCTCTAGATGCCATTAGTCCGTGCAGGAAGCATGTGTTCTTTACTGTAGGCGTTTTGGAGGGATGCAAGGTCTGCACTGAGTATGCGGAGCAGGTCATGGGTAAGGATTGGGTAAAGAGGTTCATCGAGTACTTCAAGGGAGGTTCTGAGGAACGCTGATGTCTGCCTCGCTCTGTTGCACTAATTTTTTATTTTCTTTAGTCTTATCTTTATATTGGTGGGGATGGTATGGTAAATTTTGAAGAGCTGTGGAATAAATACGGTATTTCAGAAGTGTTTGCACGACAGCTTAGCGAGGACAGGGAGCGTATTGAGCAGTATGAAAAGTATCTTGGTGATGAAGAGCCAGAGTGGAAGTATTTGTTCGTTACTCCTCATGCCGTTAATTTTGCAGTAAAAGCAGGTTGGGGTCTAAGGGAAGCAATACGTGAACTAATACAGAATGCCCTCGATGCTACTGAGGATGTTACGAAGGTACGTCTCGATGTTATCGAGGATCTTTACACTCTTTTTATCATAGAAAATCCTTCTGAGAAGATTCTCTTTGATAGGGATATTACATTCGGTGCCTCAGAAAAAGAGTGTTATAAGCGTGGTGCGTTTGGTAGGGGTCTGAAGGAGTGTGCTTCTGTCATCCTTACTCAGGGCGGGACGCTTTACATAATTTCACACGATGTTGCTTATAGGTATGTTCCCGTTTTCACACACGGTAAGTGGTTCTTAGGCGTACTCCTTGGGGAACCAAAGAGACCGTTGTGGAATAAGACAAGGGTAATCGTTTATTCTCCACGTGGTTCACGTGAGGTTTATGAGGAAATTATAGATGTAATTCTTTTTGAACCCAGAAAATTTGAGAGATGTTGGACGTTTGATTTCGACTATACTTGTACAACAGTAAAAAAGGTAAATGGAAAGGAGATAAGAAAGACTGTAACGGTTCCGATTAAAGTTGGCATTGGTTATGGTGGTATAGAGCCGTCATTGTTTGTCAGGGATCTCTACGTTAATACTATGCGTAATGTGTTCGGTCAGAATGCTATTTTCTCGTATAATACGCCGAATATCGAGCTTGAGGAAAGTAGGAGGAACGTTGCAAATAGAGAGAGTGCTTTAAAAATGTTGGTGGAGATGTATATCACTCTAGGTTTTGATTATCCTAAAATACTCGATCAGATATATGATGTCGTTATTGACAAAACGACAATCAAGATGGCAAACCTCGTGTTTATCAAGCTAAAGAATCTTGTTGAGTCTGAAATATTTTCTCGGAAGCCGTTTTCGAATGGTTTGCTCATGAAAGTAGTGGGACATTATGGCCTTAATCCTGAGAATACGGGGATTATCCATGAGGCGTTAATGTTCTTCTATAGACCGCTTATAGAGCATTTTGCGTTTAATGTTGTGGTTACGGATGTGGATTTACCAAATGATGTTCTTAAGCCACTTTCAGAGCTCATTGATGAGGCATCTAAAAAGGATTACGAGGAACTAAAGAAGCTTCGTATAGACACAAGGAAGATTAATGAGGGGGTTATAAGGAAGCTGTATTATGCAAATGTTGATCCAAGAGTGATTTTCCAGATTGCTTCGCTTTTCGAACTTTTAAGGGATCTCCTGTGGATTGAGAGGGCTGAATATGCTGGTCTTTATGATACCGAGACTTATGTGTCTCTTGGTGAGACAAAATATAGTGCGGGTATGACACACAAAAATGAAGTGTACCTACGGTATCAGTCCGTCTTTGATGAAGAGGGAAAGCCCGATCCTAAGAAGATGATTGAGATTATTCTGCATGAGTATGCACATATCGGTTCGGGGCACGCAGAAGACAATACTGAGGCGTTTGTTAGGACTCTTCAAGACATGGCATCAATAGTCATCTATAAGTTAGCGGATCCCACAGTTTTATTAAGTTTGACGTTTTCTCTTTCGGGTTATTATCTTAATCCGAATACCGCAGTTATACAACATCCTATGATGAAGGCGTTTTCTTATTGTGGTAACACTATTATGAAGGATTTGAACTTTGCGAGTTACCTAAAACAGGCGAATTGCAAAGAGGTTGAGGTAAGGTATACTTGGGTATCGCAGGACGAGGTCTTGGAGGTCATTGATGGGCTTTTGAGTGGTATGAGGGTGTCTTGGGGGTTAACGGAGTATACTGCACCTACGGGTTATCTTATTGCTAAGGCGTTTAATCGTATTGTTGATCATTATCGTTCACACTACCCAAAGGTGTTGGCGTTACCTATAGTGCTAAACGTTTTTGCACACAAGGAATTCATGCCTGGTGCTAGTGAAGGTTATTACACAGTTCTTCAGGTTGAGCCGTCTGTTGAGTACTACATCAACACTAAGAAGTTGAGGAAGGACATGAGGGAAATCCTTGAAAAGATATTGAGTTATGATTCTGTGGACATTGTCTGTGCACACATATATGATCCATATACAAATAAGATTATTGAGCTTGTAGGCAATTCTACCGAAGGTAAGGTTGTGGAGAGAGAGGTGGAGTCGGTATGATTGATATCATCATATATGATGTTGTGGAGGGAAAGAGGACAATGACAATACTTTCTGAGGAAGATAAAGTTTATGAAGTAAGGCCTGGACTTCTGACTGTGAGGGAAAGGGAGTGTAAGTTGGGTGCTTTGATGCGTCAGTTGGATAAGATCCTGAGTTGGATCAAGTAATTTTTAACTTTTTCTATTTTTATCAAATAGAAAAATATATATTTCACGTTTTGCATAAATATGCATTGAGGTGATGCGTGTGGGCAAGGCAAGGAGGGATGTTGAGGTTGTTGATGTTGTGTACGAGGAATGGGAGCGAAGGTATAAATGCACCTACAAGCGTGGTAACTCTCAGGGGTACATTGTTGTAACGGTAAGGCGACGTCCTACTCTAGGCTGGGAGATTTCCTCAATTGACTGCAATGGCTCTGTTCTAAAGGGCCTGACTGAGCGTGATAGTATTCCTCTCTATGTCTTCCCAGCCCTTGTTGAGCTTTTAGGCAAAATATATTCTGAGTTGGGAGGTGGTCGTCATGACTGATGTTGATCGTGCTTATGTCTATTGGGAAAAGAACGGAGATATCTATATGGTGAACCTCTCTAAGGTGTCTTTCATAGACGTTACCTATGAGGACGGGTTGCTGGCCATAGACTTCTATGCTCCAAGTGGAATAAGGAGAACGTTCATGAAGCAAGTCGAGTCAGCATCACGTGAGGACATAAAGATCCTTCTGATGTACCTTGCAGGGCACAGCGGTATTGTTGATCTCTCTGAGGTCATTGATAGCATCTTTAAGGGTAAGGAAAAAGGTGATAGGAAATGACTCTCTATTTCCTCTCTACATCTATTATTTCTTTAGTCCCTTGGGTCTCAGAGGCCACTATCGAGGTAAAAAGGTACGTCGCTGAGCCTAACGATGCAAAGACCTTTAGGGCCGTTCTCAATATTATAAAGGACGTTTACGATCAGGCATTAAAGGAAGGGCATAATGTCGTGAACGCAATTTCCCATGAGGGTACTCTTAGGGCTCTCAATGATGTACTAGGTACTCGTTTTACTCCCTCGAAGGAACAAGTGTTCTTGAAGGAAGGCGACATAGCGATAGCGGTAAGGCCCTATGGTGGAAGGATTAACAGGGAGCTCTCAGAGGACGAACTAGTGAAGCTTGGTGTCGAGGTATACATATATAAGGTTTCTAGTGCTAGATAATTTCATTTATTATAATCTATCTTAGGAGCGTGATAATATGAGAGTGAAAATAGAGTATGGTGTGTGCTTCCCTGAGGTAGCGGTTTCCATCATTCCAGAGACTGAGGAAGACCGAAAGGAGCTTGAAGAACTGAAAAGGACAATACTTGAGCACGGCATTTCTTCCTTTGATGTGAAAACAGAGGACGGCTCTATCGTGTTTGTTTGGGGCATTTAATCTCTTTTTCTAATTTTTTAAGAAAAGTTTAAAAGGCTTTCTTTCCTAATGTTATTTGGTGGTTAAAATGATAGTAGGACAATTTATTGAAATCCTCGAACCTGTTGTAAAGCTTTCAATTAATAAATATGAAATCCGTTTTCACGTTGAGGGCTTTAAAGATTGGCTTGAGGAGTTAGGAATAAGAAAATATAAAGTCGAAAAAGCAGTAACAGAAATGGAAGATGTTCTATCTCTTATGGATTTTAAAGAAACAGAACTTGTTTACACAGGGGAAACACCTTTAGAAAGAGAATTCGTTTATGTAAAGGAGTATAAGGATAGGGAATTAAGGACGGTGCTTGAGGATGTGGTAAGAATTTATACAAAGATTTTAGAACTCTTTGAGAAATACCTTTAATTTTCTAATTTTTCTTTTTGGCATACTCAATCCTGTTATATATTTTGAAAACTGTGATCCTTGATCTTCCTTTTTTAACTTTTTCTATTTTTTACAAAATAGAAAGTCTTATATACTACTTGGTGCATTATTATGCATGGTGATGCACATGACCGTGATGAACAAAAAGTTACAAATACATGTTATAAGAAACATACTAGCGAAGAACGGTATAGATCCTTCCACAGTAGATCTCGAAGCATTGGTTGATAGCAATCTTTCTTTAACTGAGAACATCAAGAACGTGAGTGAACATCTGGGAGTCGCTTTAGGCATGGGTATAGAGGATCTCTATTTCGATGGTGCTATAGTTGAGGTAGATGATGACGGTAACGTGGAAGTAAAGGCTATGTACAATGAGAGCGATGGTGTAATCCAAACGTATGAAGTCGATGAAGAAATGGAAGAAACTGAGGGATCTACGGAAGATCTTACGGAAGATAACATTGAGCAAGACCTTTCTAAGGTCTTTGAAAGGGTTCTCAAGGAAACGGATCCTCTGGAGTATTTCAGCAAGTATCTCTTTCCAGAGATCGTTGGAGAGCAATACGACTATGTGAGGAAAGCCGTTCTACTAATGCTAGCGACACAGTTTGATTCTCATAAGAGGAATAGGATTCATGTCCTTTTAGTGGGAGAGCCAGGATGTGGTAAGACTGAGATCCTCTTATGGGTAGCTCAGAAGTTCTATGGACGTTTCGCTAATGCTGAGCACACATCAAAGGTAGGACTCTCTGGAGACGCCAGAGGGAAGGAAATAACACCAGGGCTCTTAGCTGAGTCTCACGGATGTATCTTATGCATTGATGAACTAGATAAGATGTCTCAAACCGATCAGTCGGCTTTACTCCAAGCGATGGAGGAAGGGAGATACACAATCGTAAAGGGAATGCATAGGGAAACGTTCTATGCAGAGGTCAGGGTTCTAGCTAGTGCCAATGACATAACAAAGATCTCTAAGCCTCTCTTAGACAGGTTCGATTTCGTGATCAATCTCAAGAATCCAGATAAGGACGAAAGGGTTCGCATTCTCGATAAGCTCATTGATGAGTTCTTTGGTTTCTTTAATCCACCAAAGTACAAGGTCTTACTTGAGTACCTCTCATGGATCAATGACTTTGAGCCTCAGACTACATCAGAGGACTTAGAGAGGATAAAGAATGTCCTAAAGAGCTACATAAACCTTAATCACGTGGACGTTAAGGGAAAGAGCATTAGATCCTTTGAGCTTTCCATTCTAAGGATTGCAAAGGCTATAGCAAAGCTTAGAAGGGAA
>CAZEET010000042.1:6677-8320 GCA_964511325.1 uncultured Candidatus Bathyarchaeia archaeon
CAAAAGCTAAAGAAAATAAATGAGCTAAAGGAAAAACTGAACGAATACGCTAAGAAAGAGGATGAAATGAGAGAGGTAATAAAAAACTTTTTAGAGGAAAGACTAAGTTTCTTAAAGGACTTAGAGGACTTGGGAGTCGAGAACTTTGAAGTTGAATACAATGGTTATATCTTTGATCTAAAGAGCTTGAGGTTTACACGGGAAGGACATAGAGGTTACATCTTTGATGATAATGAGGCTTTAGCGTATTTCTTAGGGCATTTCGAGTGCATCTTGAACCAATTCTTAGATGATACCATAGTTTGGCTTTCAGAAAACTTATGTGCTTATATGGATGCCTATAAAGAGATGGAAAAAGTATATGAGGTTTATAAACAGAGGTACAAAAAGTAAAGATTTAAAAGGTTTTCTATTTTCATTTTTTAGAAAAATATATAAATCAAAAATGACATTATGGTGTATTGGTGGTCGGAAATGGAGAGAAAACTTAGACTTACAGATATTTGTTTCCCTATATATGATTGCTGGAATTGTCCTAATTGGAAGGTATGTTTTTATTTAAGGACAAAATGGTTTGAGGAGGAGGATAGAATGGGGCACTTAATGGATGTAGTGAAAGGGATTAGAGAGGACTTAGAAAAGGAAGGCTTAAAGAGTCTCTTAGAGCCTTACGGAGAACCCTTTGACGTAAGAGCGACAATATCTAGTATGGGTCATATATGCGAGGGACAGCTGTTAGTCGCTTTTGGTGGGCCTAATGTCTGGGTTATTTCCGATGGAAAGACTGTTAGAATTGAAGGCTATTGGTGGAACGATTCCTATACAGAAACCCTTGAAGATGAAAAAGTGGCCAAGGAGATTTTAGAGTACGTAAAAGATGTTTTTAAGGATGTTGTGATTGATCCTTGATCTTTTTTTTTTAAGTTTTTTCTTTTTTACAAAATAGAAAAATATATAAATCAAAAATAGTATTACTAAACAATGGTGATCGGAAATGAGAATGAAATATGACTTTACGTTATCTTGGTCTAAATTTTTGCAAATTGTTAATGATGTTGTAAGCCGTTTTGAAAATGAATACAAAGATAGCATTGTATACATTGATTTTTTTATGCCAACAACTATCTCTGGTGCACCATTCCGCAATGAGTTCTACATAGCAGTGCAAAAATACGGAGAATATCCAAAGAGTTACCATGTCGGCTATGCTATCGTGTACCCATACGCTAATAGCGAATGGGTTGCGGATGTGCATTTCTTCAGGCTTTCAGAAATAAGACCATCAATCTATTCGTCGTTTGAGGGGTTAATCGTAGGCAAAGTTGTAAAGGAAATTATAAAATTGTGTGGTGATGTAGCATGAGCGAAAACGAAATGAAAAACACAATTGAACGCTTAGTAACGGTTCTTTACCGTGTTAATCAATGGAGCGATGAATACAAGTATTATTGTCCGTACTGCTTAGCTTTGTTCAAAGAAAAAGTGGATAGATGCCCATTTTGTGGATCAAAGAATATAAAAAAGAATGAGTTCAGCGATTTTATCAAGGATGCCGTAAGCCTTGAGTAACCCTTTTAACTTTTTTCATTTTCATTTTTTAGAAAAATATAAGTATGAAAAATGATATTATGGTAAATTGGTGG
>CAZEET010000043.1:0-7881 GCA_964511325.1 uncultured Candidatus Bathyarchaeia archaeon
GTATGCGGGCCTCTCGAGCCCGTGACCCGGGTTCAAATCCCGGCCGGAGCACCAACCGTTTTCAAAAAGGAGGCAAGTTTCAGCTCTGTCAAATTTAGTCAAATTTTGACGAACGGAGGGGGACAATTAATAACTACAGTCGACACTAACGAGCTCGGCATGAGCGTCGTCGAGAGGGCGGCGGAGCTGGCTGCGGTGTACGTGGCCCGCTACATCCTCGGGAAATACATACCGCTTCCGTGGGAGCTCCAGAAGCAGAGTGCGGTGGTCTGGGATGGGGAGGTTAGGGAGACGTTTGTCAAGTACATGCGGGGCGAGGGCAGGGATGAGGCGTACATTGAGAGGTGTCTGAGCTATCTCGACCGCTACATGACGAAGCCCATAGCCACGCCGAAAGACGTGCTCGAGATGTTTGACAGATGTAGGGGCGGCAAGCATCACCTGGACAGGGCGTTCAGGAATCTTCTGAAGGTCTACCGGCTCTACTACAACATGCCGAAGACTCTTGTTGAGGAGCTCAAGGAGGCGATTCCGAGGACGAGGGTCGGCGTGGACAAGTACGTTCCGCCAGAGAGGCTGATGATCGAGACGTTTAGGAGGCTTAAGTCCGAGCGGGTCAAGTACCAGGCATACTACAACTTGATACTCGACGCGGCGATAAGGCCGGAGCACGCCGTCAAGGTCTTCGAGACGTGGGACGAAGCGAGGCTCAGGAAAGCGAAGACAGGCGAGTTCTACGTCTACGAGGTCGGGATAGAGGAGGCGACGAAGCAGGCTTTCATCGCCTGTATAACGCCGCACACGCTTGAACTCGTCAGGAAGACCGTTGAGAGCGGAGACCTGCCAACGAAGGCCGCCGTAACACGCGTTTTCCAGCGCAGGGGCCTTGTGAGACCGAAGTACGTCAGGAAGTTTGCGATGAACATGATGCGCCGCCTCGGCATGTCCAGAGACGTCGTCCAGTACCTCAGCGGCCAGAGGCCTCGGGGGGTGGACGCTGAGCACTACATAGACATAGAGCGGCTCGCAGAACAGCAGTACGCAAAGTACGCAGAGTACCTGGCCCAGCTCCGCCGCAGAACCTGACATCTTTTTGATGCTTTTTCGGATTGAACTTCAGCTTCGGCGTAAACTTTATGAACATACATGACAGTATAGTTTACGGCGTGTAAGACCCGCCCGAGGCCATGATGCCCGTGGACTCGGGATGGGAGCGTTAGGGCGGGCGCGCCCTTCTCACCACAGGTAGTTGTATGCAGTGATTCTATCTTCGATGAGTTTGTAGTATTCATCTCTTCCTCTCTCAAACTTCTGGAATGTTGCACCCGCCACGTAGTCAGCCAGCTGTAGACACGGCTCCCTCTCCGACGTCTCATGGAACACTTCTATCTGGCTGTCGCGTAGGGGAGGAGTTCTTCCGAGCTCTCTATCCCAGACCCACTTAGCCTTTCTGAGGGCATAATCGTTGAAAGCGTCTCGATTGCTCTTGGGGAGGCTCTTGTCCACGTACACCAGGAGTCTCTCGGAGGGCTCTAGGCGTAGGAGTATGTTCCTCATGACGTGGTGGACGACCACGTAGTTGTAGAGCCTGTTAAGGTCTCTCCTCAACTCTTCCTTAACCTTCACCTTCTCCAGAACGATTAATCCGGTCTCCCAATCGACTTTGCGTAGTTTTCTCAGAACTATCTGCCTGACCTCATGGCTGGAGTTTGAGAACTTCAGTTCAGAGCCCGTGTACTTTCTACCCCTGTGTAACCTCTTCAGGATTCTCCTAACAAATTTTCTCACAACCCACGGTTCGTCCAGAAACACGTAAGCTACCACGAAAAACTTACTTGCCCTGCCACTAAACCCCAGATCTCCGGACTCGTCAACGAATACGTACATTATTTTATTCCGAAACAAACGTGTGGCTATTTCTTCATAAAAAGTTAGCCTGATGCAAAAACAATTCTCGTAAGTAGCTATGCTGGAAAGTTAGGAACGGTGGTTACGAAACGTTACCCGAATGCTGAGATTCTGGTTAATGCGGCAGTACACAGAGTATCTGGTCCAGCTCCGCCGCAGAATCTAACACTCTTTTTCTCTAAGCAGCTCGCGGAGCTTCTTGAGGAACCGTATCGCGAAGACGTAGAGCTCCACCTCATCGGCCTGGGCCGAGACCACAGCCTCGCTCATACTCCTTATCGCCTCATCTATCGCCTCTATGAGTGTCCTGTGGCTTCTACAGCCCTTGGACGCCTTCACGTCTCCCCACCCCAGAGCTTGACCGCCCGCCCTGAGGGCCGGGACGCAGCCCAGCAGGCGAGGGCCAGGGCGACCGCCGCGTCGTCGTGCGTGCCCTCCGGATGCGTGAACCGGAGGCCTCCGCTCGCCGTCGTGTGGCACTCGACGGCGTTTAGGTGCGAGAACAGTATGCGGTCGTGCGGTAGCTTGAGCCGGCCGCGCTCCATCAACATCTTCAAGTTCGTAAAGAGCTGGGCCTTCATCCTCTGCGTGAACTTTACACCCTCGACCACGCCGAGCTTCTCCTGGAGCTCCTCATACGGGCGTTCGCCGACGCCCGACCTGTCCATGGCCAGCTTTTCGATGCTGTGAAGCTCGTTTAGGCGTATGACCTCGCCGATAACCTCTTCGTAGGGGGTGTTGAGCTTGAACACGCGTAACAGCCTGAGCTTCAGAACGTCTCCCTGGGCTTCGACGGCCGCCAGCACCGAGTAGTCCCGCAGCTTGCCGAGGTCGAGGCCGGCGTACAGGGGCCCCTCCACCGGGGGCAGGTAGTCTACGAGGCGGGCGGCCTGGAGCTCCGGCTCGACGCAGCTCTCGATCAGGTCGGTCGGGAAGTAGCAGGCCTCCTCCTCGACGAACTCTGCGAGATACTCTCTGCGAAACTCGGTCTCGCTCATGAGACGCCTCTGCTTCTCAAGGAACTTGGGCGAGATGTGCGGGCACTCTGTGGACGGAACGTGGTGGACGCTCCACTCGCCCGAAGCGTCTGTAAATGCCTTGTAGAAGATGTGCTGTTTGCTCCAGGGTGTCGAGAGCATTATGAGCGTGCCGTCCGTCGCCGCCAGCATAGGCATAATGACACTCTTGATTAGTGAGTCCTTCACGAAGGCGGCCTCGTCGATTATGGCCATATTTGCCGAAAAACCGCGGATTGTCTCCTCTGTCGCCGGAAGCGGTATGATGACGGAGCCGTTCGACAGTTCGATGAGCTTCTCGGTCTCTCGGACTATGCTCGCCTCGAGCAGGCGGGCGCCTCTAACCTCGGCGTGGAGAAACCGCTTGATCTTTCGGAACATGAGCAGGCTCTGCCGCTCGGTCGGGCTGACGATGAGTATCGTCGCATTCGGATGCGTAAAGGCGTAGTGTATCGCCTTCAGCGCGGTCGTCGTCGATTTGCCCGTCTGACGGCCCCAGCAGGCTACGATGCGTTTACTCCTGTCGCGTAGCAGCTTGGCTTGGTACGGGTGCGGCTTAAAACCACACAGTAACTCAGCGAACAGCGCCGGGTCGTCCCTGAGCCTCCTCAGCTTCTCCTCCACAACCGCCTCACCTTCTTCGCCCTCTTCACACGCCCCCTTATCGCCGTCAGGGCGTCGTAGATGAAGTAGCTCGCCAGATCAGCGGCCAAGATCACGGCGAACCAGGCGGCGAGCTCAGCCAGATCCACCTGGAGCCCCCCTCCAGAACTTTTTGATTGAGCTGAGTAGCTGGGCGAGGTCGAGTCCGGTTTTTGCTTTACCCGTGATCTTCTCCTTGGCTTGGATGAGCGTGGCGTTTGTGCGTAGGAACGTCGCTATGAGCTTCATCAGCCGCTCGTACTCAACTGGATCCTCCGCCATCTGAACACGCTTCAAAAGTTCCTCCAACTTCTCCCGGCCTATCCGTACAAGCTCATCTATCGAAAACTCCGTCTCTTCAGCCTCGACTTCCCTGGCCGGTGGCAACCCCTCTTTACGCGGCGTCTTCCTGGCCTCCACCAGCGACACACGGACTCCGAGAGCGGCTCCGATGATGAGTGAGGCGGCGGTCAGCAGGGCGGTCAGTATGCGGTCGTCCGGTCGGCCGGTTACGGCGACTATAACTACCTCGAGGAGAACCAGGGCTACGAAGACGTAGAACGCAAGCATGGCCGGCCGCGTAAGCACCAGCAGCTCCCTCTCGTACCGCTTGAACACGCGCTTCTTCCGCGGCTCAGCCATGCTCTCCACCCCCTGGGAAAGGCTCTAAGGGCACGTCCGGGTTACGCCAGGCCAGGTAGACCGTCGTGTTCGTCAGCTGTTGCAGACGCATCAACGCGTGCGCTAGGTTACGAAGGTCTTGGAGGAGCCACAGGCGAAGTGAACAGCGTTTAAGGGTCTCGGAGTCGAGTGTTGTGAGTGCGGGGGCGTAGATGGGGTCCAACCTGCATAGGATGTCTGCGACCTCTTCCACCTCTTCGGGGGCCATGGCCCTAAGCTTCTCCAGGTTCGCCTTCTTGGATGCCATTTCGACGGGGTTGAAGCCGTATCTGCGGAGCTCCTCGACAACCTTCATTACCTTGCGGGCCGGCTTGCGCTCAGCCACCTTGACCATTCCCGCCTTCTCGGCGAACGGGTTGTACCTCGCCATCACAGCTATCATCTCGACGATCGGATAGCCTGTGAGCGGCATCGTCTCCTTGATGAGGCGGACTCCGAGGCCTATTCCGCGGTACTTTGGGTGGACGACGACTCGGCTTATCCTAATGACATTCCTGCTCAGCCACCTCAGATACTCCTTCGAGAGCCTACCCGCCTTCACCCCAAGGCTTTTGAGGAACTTCACGCGGCCGAAGGCGATGGTCGGCGGGGGGCTGTAGACTATCACTCCTACCGTACGGCCGCCCCGGACGGCTCTGAAAACCTTCAGCGTCGGGATGTTCTTCGACCCCCGGTAGTGCAGTGGGCTGAGCTCCAGCCAGTCCCTCCTCGACCCCTCTTCGACCCTTATCTCCTTCATCAGGCTGCACGCTGGAGCCGGCTCATTCGGATAGTATTTGACCTCGACATCCGGACCCCAGCCCTTACGGATGTAGACGCTTGGATGCAGGTCCTCGAACAGGTCGGTGTGGCATGTGGCGACTATGACGGCCCTACCCATCCTACGGGCCGCCTTCTGAAAGTTGTAGGCCACGACCTTGGCCGTGTCTCTGTCCAGAGTCGAACAGAACTCGTCGGCTATCCAGAATTGCCTCCCCGACTCGATGAGCTTAGCCAGGCGGTAACGGTACTTCTGGCCGTCCGACAGCTCCTCGTAGGGCCGTAGCCAGATGAACGCGTCGTTCAAGCCGACGAAGGACAGTATGCGTAGCGCCTCCTCGAACGTCTCTCCGACGGTCTCTATGATAGGCTCGCCCTCAACAGGCTGGACATCGGCCAGGTTAGCAGCTAAGGAGCCGAGGTCTTGCTCAATGGCGCGTAGTAGCACGCTCTTCCCGCTTCCGCTGTCGCCCGTGATGTAGACCACGTCCCTGGGGCCGATCCGGACGGTGAATCGGTCGTAAACTACGTGTTCGTGCTCCTCGTCTATGCCCAGGCCGAAGGCGTCGCTGACGGCCACCGTCCTGTCGGTCAGGGGTGCCACGGTCTTGAACCTGATGTCGAACTCGAAGACGCCCCGCTCCCGATCCCACTTCTTCGCTACGCGGGTGACGTAGAACTTACTCTTCGGCCTTCTCAAGCATTCCACCCCACTCAGCCAGCAGTATCTCTGTCACGAAGCCCGTCGTATGCGCGATCTTCGCTATGGGTCGTGTGACGACCGTCCACCGCCGCCTGCCGTCGAACAGGACGCGGGGCCCCTCGACGACCACGTACTCCGCGATGGCGTTTTCGATGGCGGCCCTGTAAGCCTTCTTAGCTTCCCGGGGCACAGCCCCGCCGCAGCCGCTTCTCTTTGCGTCTTCAACTGCTTTCAACAGCTTTTTGAGCCACTTCGCTTTGACGCGGTACGGGCCGAGCTTCTCGATCTTTTCGAGCATGCCCAGCGGAATGCTGTTGTAATGTACCTCGTCCATGATGTACTCCTTGACTACGACAACATGCTTGGTGCGTATGCCCCTGACGCCCAAAAATATACCATATGAGACCACAGGCGTGTCGAACAGTTTGTGTCTGAGGGGCGGCACAGCCCTGCCCTCACTCGCATCCAGCCAGTGCACAGCCACCAGGTCTCCGGGCTGAAGCTCGTCGAGGCTGACTTCACGCGGGTATCTACGCGCCGGCACGCTTCTCCACCTCCTCTTCCCAGAGGATTATGAACAGCAGGGCGTAGACCGCCAGGTCGAGCGCCGTGTCCTTCACCGTCTCGTCCGGAACCTCGTGGCGGCCGCCCCTGCCGCAGAGGTTGACGAGGCGGGTCCACTTGTCGGCCATCCGCACCAATACGCCCCTCCACGGCTCGACGCCCGCCCACTTGGCTGAGGCCCTGAGGTTCTCGAGGGGCTCGCCCGGGCTGTAGTCGGCGTTCTTAGCGTCGTGCAGCCGCCTCATCTCCTCAAGCAGCTCATAGAACCGAGGATGGCCTCTACCCCTCACCGCGCAGCACCTCCCTGAGTGTTAGGACGTGTATGCCCAGCAGCCGGGCGAAGGCCGTCTCCCACACCATGCCCGGCGAAACCCGGTAGTCGAGCAGGTCGCAGAGGACGAGGTAGTCGCAACGGGCGAGTATCGCCAGATCCATGAACGCGATGTCCACCTCGCTGAGGAAGCCTTTGAGGCCGTCGGTCAGCAGGTGCGGCACGACGAGCACGGCGCCTGGGTGGGCCTCGTGGACTCGGCGGGCTATCTCGACAATCTCACGCATACGCCTCTCCGGGTCGCTGTGGTACGGGTACGCCAGATACAGCAGCTTACCCCTCAAGTCCATCTTTTCAACACCTCCTTCAATGCCTGGATGATGGCTGGGGCCTGGTCGGGCGGGGCGTAGATTTCGATGTAGCTGTGGCTTGAAGCCGTCCCGCGCCTGTACTTGACATGCATCACCCTAGCGCCGCGCCGAGACCTCACCGTAAGCTTCACCTCGACACCGTCGTAGTCCACCGACCCCACCAAACCGTGCAACGTAATGCACACGCCCTTACAACGCTTAACGGCCTCCTCGAGTGAAAGGAAAAGTTGTTTTGTGTCTTCCTCGTTGAAGCGGATAGCCACTGTGATTACTTCGAAAAACAGGCCGTGCATTATGTTTAGAGCCTGGTCGGGCGGCGTGTAGATTTCGATACGACTGTACCGCGAAATCGTACCCCTCATGTACTTGAGGGGGGTTATTCTGGTCCCGTAACGGCTTTTCACGACAATCTTCGTCTCATGATGGTCGTAGACAACGATACCGACCAAGCTGTGTATCACCATGCTCAGCCCCCTGCGGATGCCGACCGCCTTCTCGGAATGCAGGAACAGATGTCTTGCGTCGGAGTAGTTTAGATGCATCACGACAGCCTCAACGTCGAACCGGCAGAGCTCTCTGAACCCGTGCAGCCTCACCCTTCCCTCACCCCTTCGAGTCTCATCTTTAACCGGCGGATCTCGCGGTCTGGCATGCCAGACGGGTTGACATTGTCGAAGCAGAGCTCCACAAATGGGCAGCCAACCCTGCACTTCCAGTCAGCGCATGTCAAACGGCTCGGAGGCTTGCGGCGGCGAAGAGCCTTGAACAGCTCCGCAGCCCGCTCCACGAACTCCGTGTTCTCCCTAGGCTCCAAGTAGAAGATCTTGATGCGGGGCACCTCTTCACCCCGCCGGCTCCTCGTCTTCGCAACGTAGCACAAGCCAAGCCGGTCAATCACGAAGCGGTCGCGGAGCATCGTGTAGTACGCCGTTATCTGGAACACATGGTCAGCCGCAGGCTCGTCTA
>CAZEET010000044.1:0-7488 GCA_964511325.1 uncultured Candidatus Bathyarchaeia archaeon
GATTGTCAACCTGGAATATGCCTGCGGGATTCGTCATCTTCACCCTAATCAATATTGGCTTTTCCTCCCCCTCCTCTATGTCCACCTCCTCTATGGAGAGGGCTGAGATGGCGTGTATGTCAACCTTACCGGCCTCGAAGGGGATGCGTGAACGCCCCTTCTCCATATCCAGCGCATCAGCCACCTTAACTATGCCGGCCTCGAGGGTCAGCGGCATCCTCGGGGCGTGATGGCATAGAATAGCGTGGAGAACTTCCGACTCGATGATGACGGCCTCCTCAGGACTGTAGACTGTGGAGAGATAGCGCTTCAGAATTCCCTGAGCCAGCTGAACGCTGAAATGCTCGTGTTCCTCCCTTATGATGGACATGCCAATGTCATGGAGTATGGACGCGAGGAAGACGATGACCTCGGCATCCTCGACGCTGAGGCCATAATCCCTCACGACGCTGGGCTCTACGCCCCTTTCGACGAGGATCCTCAGCATCTTCAAGGCGGCGTTGGCGACGATCTTCGCATGAACGGGCCCGTGATCGCTGTAGCCCATGCGGTCTATGGCGGTGACGTTGGCGCATCTCCAAAGCGTCTGAAGCTCCAAGTCGTTGTCGACGAGCCCTATGATCCTCTCAAGCTTTGGATTCCCCTTGATCGGAATCCTAAGTATATTCCTGATGGCTTTCATGTTTACACCTATAAACCCTATATGGTATATCTCTCTCGCATGATCCGCATCATACCCCTTAAGGGCATGCCCATCATCGAAGAGGGCGACGATGTTGGGAGACTCATCGTCGAAACCGCTGAGAGGCAGGGGACGCCGATAGAAGACGGTGACATAGTTGTCGTCACCCATATCATCGTCTCCAGAGCTGAGGGGAGGATTGTAGACTTGGAAGCCGTCAAGCCCTCGGAGACAGCCGTCCGTATCGCAGCCTACACGGGTAAAGACCCAAGGCTCGTTGAAGTTGTCCTCAGCGAGTCCAGAGCCATTAGGAGGATGGCCCCTGGAGTCCTCATCACGGAGACGAGGCAGGGCTTTGTCTGCGCCAACTCCGGTGTGGACAAATCCAACGTTCCAGGTGAAACCATCGTGGCACTATTACCCAAAGACCCAGATGAATCTGCTAGGAGGATTAGGAAGCGGATAGAGGAGTTGTCGGGTAAGCGTGTCGCCGTCATCATCTCCGACACCCATGGAAGAGCCCATAGGGATGGGGAGATCAACGTCGCCGTTGGTGCCTCAGGGCTTGAGGTCATCAGGGATCGGAGGGGTGAACACGACCTCTTCGGCTATGTGCTCCAGGTTAAGCGTACCGCCATCGCCGATGAGTTAGCCTCAGCCGCTGAGCTAGTCATAGGGCAGGCGGATGAGGGGATGCCCGCAGCAATAATCAGGGGATACCCCTACACACCCTCCGAGACCTCTAGAGCCGTGGAGCTGGTTAGGCCTAGGGGAAGGGACCTATTCCTATAACATAATCTTCTTAGGCTTAAGGGGTAACTCTGAAAGGGGAGCCTTGGTCTACTGTTGGAGATGTGGGGAGGAGAATCCCGACGATGCCGTTCACTGTAAGAAGTGTGGCGCTCTCCTAAAGCCTAAGCCATATAGAGAGCGCTATGAAGAGGAGCTATGTTTCGGCCCTCGGCGAAGACCCTTCTGGGGTCTCATCTTCGGCCTCCTCATAGTCCTCACAGGCCTCATCTGGCTTCTAGAGCCCTATGTCCCATGGCTGACTTGGAGGAACGTCTGGCCTATTCTCATCATCTTCTTCGGCATCTACATAATCCTCAGAGCCCTTGGAATGTGGAAGTAGCTCTATGTAGAGGGGGCAGGCTCCGCATCGGCGGCATATAGATTCATGCTCCCACCTCGACAACTCTATACGGGTCGCCATCCAGAGGAGGGAGAAGCCGAGGGCTAGAAGGCCGAGGGGAAGGCCTCCAGCCCTACAAGCGGATATAAGAACCACCGCGAAACCAAGGGGTAGAAACGTATTGAGTAGAATCCTCAGGAGAGTGGGGCGATCACTAAGGAAGGGGTGGAAGAGGCCGATGGAGACGAGGAGAACGCCGATAACAGGATGGATGAAACAATGAAAATCTAGGAGAATAAGCGTCAGGGCGGCTAGAGAACCGATCACGAGCCCTAGACAACCAGCGCATAGGGTTTTACCCTTAATCTTAATTTCATGCCTGGTAAACCCATCGCAGAGAGGGTGATGTCCATGGATCACCTTGAAGCCCAGGAAAATTGAGACTCGCCTAGGGTCAAGGGAAACTCGACGATGGAGGCAGAGATCTGGTCTAAGCGTCGCAACGATTCCTCCGAGGGATAGGAGAGCGAAGAGTATTTCAGGTAGGAGGCAGTTCCCAGGGTTGTCTCTACATGTGGTGGTGGCGAGGATATAGAGAAGGATGGCTAGAAGCGATAGGAGTATCTGCAGCCTCGTCTCCCGCCTCATATCAGAGACCTCAGCCAGCTCCTTATAGCCCTGCTAGCTAGATATCGATGTATTCTTCTTCGGAGGGGATTATCGGATAGCAGTCCCCTAAGCCTCCTAGGTAGGCTTCCATAGAAATCTCTATAACATCTGTAGAGCTCCTCCTGAACCTCCGCCCTGGAGAGATGCTTCGTCGACATGACGGCGTGAATCATGTCATAATGCTCCCAATTCCAATCCTCGATCCACCCCCTGGAGGAGGCTTCCTCGAATAGCCTAGTTCCGGGGAAGGGGGTTAGGATGAAGAATGTAGCCAGATCGGGGTCTAACTCGTTGACGAAGGATCTGAAGGCCTCTATGGATCTATGATCATCTTCCCTATCCCCAATGATGAGGGTTGCCTGAGAGAAGATGCCATAGCGCTTCAACGCTTCGATCGCCTCCCTAGACATCTCTGGTTTCAAGGCCTTACCATAGCTCTTCAACCTCTCAGGGCTGTGACTCTCAACCCCTACAAGCATCCAGAGGCAGCCAGCTTTCCTCATAAGGGGTAGAAGCCTATGCTTCTCCACGATGCCGTCAGCCCGTGCTTGGACAAACCATGAAACTTCATCGCCGAGACCCCTATCGATGATCTCACGGCAGAACCTCTCAGCCCTCTCGTCGAGGGGGAAGTTGTCATCTGCCAACCAGATAAGCTCCACACCATAGTCGCTATATAGCATCTCAAACTCCTCAGCCAACCTCTCGGGGGATTTACCCCTCCACCTATGACCCCAGAAGGGGCTTTGAGTGCAGAAGCTGCAGCTATAATTGCAGCCCCGGCTTCCCTCCACTATCGCGTAACGCCTCCTGGGGGCCATCATCTCAAAGTGATAGAAGTCCATAAACTCCTCGACTAGATGGTAGGCCGGCATTGGAAGTTCGTTGAGGTCATTTATAAGGGGTCGAGGAGGGGCGGAGATCACCTGGTTGCCGTGTCTAAAGGTTAGGCCCCTAACATCCGTTGGAGGTTTACCCCTCTCCAGGCTCTGCAGGAGCTCCTGTAGGGTTCCCTCCCCCTCGCCTCTAACGATGGCGTCGATATGAGGATTTTCCCTCATAATCTCCTCCGCTAGAGCGGAATAGTGTTGACCCCCTGTAACGGTATATACCTCGGGGTTAGCTTCCTTAGCTAGCTTCAGGGTCCAGGAGACGATGTAAGCATCCTTAGTGCAGCTTCCGCTGACGGCCACCACATCGGGCTGCTCGGCCTCAATCCATCTCTCCAATCCCCTCCAGTCAAGGCCCATAGCCCTACAGTCCAAGACGCTGACCTCCATCTCTGGGCTGTGAACCTCCAGATAGGCGGCCAGCTGAAGTAGGGCGAGAGGCGGTGGTAGATGCTCCCCCATTAGGAACCAGTATTCCTTTGGAGGCTCGATGAGGAAGACCCTCAAATACACCACCCGTGAAGAATTGCGGCGAGGATCGTCGCTACGCCCAGTGAGAGGCAGAGGATCCAAAATCTCTTACTCCTAGCGGCTTTGAGGAGGAAGTCTATGGAGATGAGGGCAACGATGAGAGCTGAAATGAGGGCGATGAGAAGCTGAGAGTTGAAGGATGGTGAGACCCTCAGAACCGTGAGACCTACAGGGGCGATGAGGCCTAATGGTATACCCAGGATATACGCCAAGCTAAAGGCCTGTGAGGCCTCTAGGCCTCTCAATAAGAGAAAAGTTAGGGTTATTCCAGATCTTGAGACGCCTGGAATGACGGAGAGCCCCTGAACAGCCCCAAGGGCCGCGGCCTCCCATGAAGTCAGTTTCTCCCTACTTCCCCCACGTTTGATGCCTCTCATCAATAGGCCTGTGGATATGAGGGAGAAACCTATGAGAAGCTGAAGCGAGACTCCCAGAGATGAGGCCTCCCCGAGGACTCTATAGAGGGGGAGAGCTGTTAGGCCGGTTGATGGAGTCGCTATGAGAAGCATCCATAGAACCTTTCTATCTTTCACGAGATCCATGTATAGGTCTTTGTGGAAGTAGATGATGGCCGCGATAGAGGTTCCAAGGTGAAGCATTATGGAGAGATTTAGAGCCTCTAAGCCTCCTAAACCCAGGGCCATGAGCGTAAGCGAGATGAGACCTTCACTTGATAGCGGCAGCCACTCCAAGAATCCCTGGAGCACGCCTATGAGAAGGGCCTCTAAGGGGGACACGGAGACAATTCGATGATACCTTTAAAAACCTATACATTCCTTGTCCGTAACTCATTGATCTTCAAGATGCCGTAGTCGTTCCTCCGGCTTATTTGCCTACTCTAACTAATCCTAGCTTGAGACGCCTCCCATCGATTTCATATTCCTTGACATAGGCCTCCTCAGGTGGCTCAGCTCTATGCAGAGCTATCGAGAGGGTTTCCGCCGCTATGTAGTCTGCCTCGACTTCAAAGGCTTTCTCCAGCTCCGGGTCGCCGAGATAGTAGGTCTCGATGCGGTCATCGATCTCGAAGTCCGCCTCTTTCCTAAGAGCCTGTATACGTCTTACAATGTCTCTGGCTAGCCCTTCATATCTGAGCTCCTCCGTCAGCTCGGTGTAGACGCCGACTATGATGCCGAGTTCATCGGCAAGGACGTAGCCTTCCCTCGGCTCCTCCCTTATCTCAACCTCCTCCGGTCTCAGCTCTATGGCTTTACCCCCTACCTCCAGCGTTATCGTCTCTCCCCTGCGAAGTCTCTCAACCTCCTCCTCGCTTAGAGCCTCGACGGCCTCGGCCACCTTTGGATATAGGGCTCCATGCTTCCTACCGAGAACCCTAGGTATCGGCTTAGCCCTCAGCCGTAGGAGGCTTCTCCGTTCCTCCGTTAGTCTCACCTTCTTCACGTTCAACTCGTCTCTTATGAGATCCATGAGAGGTCTCAAATGTTTCAGCATCTCGCCGTCAGCAACCACAACAGCCTCCTGTAGAGGTTGCCTCAGCTTTATTCCGCCGCTGCTCCTAGCCGCTCTACCGAGGCTGCTCACCCTCATCGCCATCTCCATATCCGCCATCAGCTCTTCATCGATGAGCTCCTCCCTCGGCTCAGGCCAGTTGTTTAGGTGGATGCTCTCAGGGGCATCTGGCTCAGCTCTGCGAACTAGGCGTTGGTAGAGGGCTTCAGTGATGAAGGGTGTGAAGGGAGCTAGGAGCAGTAGCAGGGTCTTGAGACAGGTGTAGAGCGTCGAGTAGGCAGCCCTCTTATCCTCATCGGCCTCGCTCTTCCAGAACCTCCTACGGCTTCTACGGACGTACCATCTGGACAGCTCATCGACGAAGCTCTCGATCTCCCTCGTCGCCGTGTAGGCATCATAGTCGTCTAAGGCCTCAGCGACGACTTTGATCAGCCTATTCAGCCTTGAGAGTATCCAGCGATCTAGGAGCGACAGCTTCTCAGCCCTCTGATCCGGCGTCCATTTGTCGAGGTTTGCGTATATGGAGAAGAAGTTGTGTAGGTTCAGCAGCGGTATGAAGAAGCGGCGCTTCACCTCATCTGCGATGCCATAGCCGAAGCGGACGTCGTCCTCGGGCTTCGTTCGACAATATATCCATCTCATCACGTCTGCTCCCATCGTCTCGACGGCGTCGTCGAACCAGATGACATTCCCCCAGCTCTTATGCATCTCACGGCCCTGCTCGTCGAGCACCAATCCATGGCCGAGGCAGACCTTGAAGGGCGTCGTCCTCTCCAGAATCGTGCTCATCGCCAGCATCGCATAGAACCAGTTCCTGAATTGACCGATGAAGCACTCGGTGATGAAGTCAGCCGGGAACCATCGACGCCAATACTCCCTGTTATGTCTATACTGAAGCGTGGAAAAGGCGACGATGCCGGCGTCGAGCCAGGGATTTCCCACATCCGGTATGCGACTGGCTAGAGCTCCACATCGCTCACATCTTATCTTAACGGCGTCGATGTAAGGTCTATGGGGGCTGTGCCCCTCGAAGATCTCCCAACCCTCAACAGCCTTCTCCTTCAACTCCTCCTTACTCCCGATGACCGTGAACCATCCACACTTAGGGCACTCCCAGATGGGTAGGGCCAGACCCCAGTAACGCTTCTTCGATATCATCCAGTCCTCCATATTCCTCAACCAGTCCAGCTCCCTGGCGAGGCCGAATTCAGGTATCCATCTAACCTGCATCGCCGACTCCATTATCTGATAGCGTAGATTCTTCTCCTTCTCCTCAGGTGTTATCTCCTCGAAGGGCTTGTTGAGCTTCTCCCCCATCGCTATGAACCACTCCTCGACCAGTCTGAAGACTAATTCGCTGCTGCATCTCCAGCAGACGGGATACCTATGCGTATACCACTCGGAGCGGAAGAGGAGGCCCCGCTTCTTCAAATCCTCAGCTATTGGTTCAGCCGTGTCATAGACATGCATCCCCGAGAGCCATCCGAAGCCTTCAAGGAAGACGCCCATCTCATCGAGGGGTGCTATGATGGGCAGCCCATATTCGCGGCCTAGCTGTAGATCCTCACGGCCACATCCAGGGGCTATATGAACCAGACCCGTACCCTCGGTCTCGACGACCTCCTTCCAAAGGATCACCCTATGAGCCTCTGGAGCTCCAGTCTTCTTCGGAGCTTCGAGGTGGTCATAGGGCCCTTCATAGCTCCAGCCATCCATGTCACTACCCTTCAACTCCTCCAGAACCTCGTATCCTCCTTTGGGGAAGACTCTCTGGAGCGCCCCCTTGGCGACGTAGTAGATCCTATCGTTGAACCTAACCTTCACGTAGGTGAGATCGGGGTGAACCGCCACCGCGACGTTAGACGTCAGCGTCCAGGGGGTCGTCGTCCAAACGAGGAGGCTTCCCTCACGGTTTCGGAGGGGGAACTCGACGTAGAGGCTGAGATGTGTCAGCTCCTTATAGCCCTCGGTGACGATCTCATGCTCGCTGAGAGCCGTCCCACATCTGGGACACCAGGGCATCACATCCTCGCCCTTATATATCCAGCCCCGCTCATGGCACTTCTTCAACAGCATCCAGATGCAGTAGTTGTTCTCATCGGACATGGTGAAGT
>CAZEET010000045.1:0-7410 GCA_964511325.1 uncultured Candidatus Bathyarchaeia archaeon
TCTTCAGCTCCTCATCGATGTATCGCTGGAAGCGGATCTCGATCTCCTCCAGCCTACTCTTAAGCTCGTCCCTGACGATCTCTCGAACTCTATCCTCGATGCTCATACCTATCTAGATACAACGCCCATCGTAATACTGATATAGTTTTCCTCCGAGGAGGCCACAAGCTTATTATAGGCTAGGGAAGGGGCTATCCCCATGGACTTTGAGGAGCGCGTCTACTGGATCGGTGCGATGTTGAGGGACAGCCTCTACGCCGGGAATTCCTTCGTCATCTTCGAGAATCCCGCCACCGAGAAGTTCATCCAATTCGCTCTAATAAATGGAGAGGGTTTCATCTGCGACGTCCCTATCACGGTGCTATCCCCGGAGGAAGAGGAGCGGATTAAGGCCCTCATGCCTGACACCTCTAGGGATATGGAGACGGGGAAGCTGATCTCCTATCAGAAGTGGTTTGACATTCATGAGCTGTATAGGGCTGCGGAGTTGGTGGATAAGCTATTTACCCAGATCTTCAATCTACCCGCAGATTACGAGTTGAGATGTTTCTCAGGTTAAAAGCCGACCGATAAAGAACTTCTCCGGAGATAAAGACTAGGATAGGATGATTTTCTTTCCATCATTCTCCAGCAGTCGTTCACGTTTAGCATCGACGTCGCGTTGAATCAGCTCAACTTGCTCTGATGACATCGTTCTAAACCTTCCCTGAAGCTTTAGATACTCCTCTACGGGCTTCGGCTTCGGCTTCGCAGTTAATCTCAGGGTTCCATCGACGATCTCGTAGAGGGGCCATATCCAGGTCTCGACGCTGAGCCTCGCCACCTCAACGGTCTTTGAGGGGTGGAAGCGCCATCCCGTGGGGCAGGGTGAGAGTACATGGATGTACTTGAAGCCCTTAATCTCCTTCGCCCTCCTCAGCTTCCTCTTCAGGTCCGCTGGATGGGAGATCGAGACCGTCGCCACGTAGGGGACACCATGCTGAGCGATGATGAAGGGTAGATTCTTCTTGGGCGACTCCTTCCCCAGCGGGGTTGTGGTCGTCCAGGCGCCGAAGGGTGTGAGACCACTCTTCTGTATACCCGTATTCATGTAGGCCTCGTTGTCTACGCAGATCTGGATGAAGTTCTCATTTCTCTCGGCGGCCGCTGACACCTTGTTGAAGCTTATATCGCCGACGGCTCCATCTCCTCCGGAGGAGACGACGGTTATATCGTCTCTCCCCTTCATCTCCAGCGCCGCAACGATGCCGGTGGCTCCATCGGCGACGAAGGAGAAGTGGAAGGCATAGGTTGGCACTCTTAGAAATCTGATGGCGCACATGGCGCAGGGGCCGTCGCCGTATACGATGGTCTTCGGCCCTAAGGCCTCTAGGGCCATCCTCCAGAAGAGGGAGCCTCCACAGCCTGGGCAGCAGAGGTTTCCACCTCTGATGAGGCTCTTCTCATAGTATTCGTCGAAGATGCGGTCGACCTCCATCACATCACCTCCCCTAGATCGAGGAGTTCAACCCATTCCACCTCTCTCTCAACGCGGCCCTTCTCATAGGCCTCTAGCACTCTCTCAGCCATGTATCGGATCTGGTTGATGGTGACGTCGCTGCCACCTAGGCCGACGTGGAAGTCTAGTAGTAGGGGTCTATCATCCAGCGGGTATAGAGCCCTGGCGACCTCCATGGCGACGATCCCTCCCCCTGCCGAGCCGAAGCTGGTGTTCCTATCGACGACTCCGATGACGTGGTATCGCTTAGCCATCTCCCTAAACTCCTCCGTGGGGAAGGGTCTGAAGCCCCTCAGCTTCACCAGCCCTATTGGTTTACCCTCAGCCCTCAACTCGTCGATGACATCTCTAGCTGTCCCCGTCATCGAACCCATGGTGACCAGCACCGCCTCGGCGTCTTCGCAGGCATACTCCTCCACTAGGCCGTCGTATCTCCGATTGAAGCGTTTGGCATACTCCTCATCCACTTCCTCTATAACTTTCTTCGCCCTCTCCATCGCCTGCTGCACCTCGTATCTCGCCTTTGCGATGTTCATGGGGAAGGGGGGTCGACGATAATCCTCTGGATAAAGCGAGTAGAGTTCATGTTTATAGGGTGGGAGGAATTCGTCTACCTCCTCCTGATCCGGCGCCGTCGTGGGTATGGCGGTTGCGGAGACGAAGTATCCCTCGTAGCAGACGGCGACGGGTAGGTAGACCCTCCGATCCTCCGCGATTCTGTAGGCCTGTATGATGGTGTCCAACACCTCTTGGCTATTTTCACAGTATAGCTGAATCCACCCCGTATCTCGCTGTAGTAGGGAGTCATTGTGATCCGGCCTCAATCCTCCCAGGGGGGCGATGGCCCGGTTGACCATACACATAACGATGGGCAGCCTCCTCCCAGGGGGCATCCAGAGGGCCTCCTCCATGTAGACGATGCCCTGGGCCGCCGATGCGGTGAAGACCCTCGCCCCCGCGGCTGAGGCGGCGGCCGCGGCGGCCATGGCGGTGTGCTCCCCCTCCACCTTGATATACTTCGCCTTCAGCTCTCCCCTCGCGATCATCTCGGCGAGGTGGTTTATCAGCTCCGTCTGAGGTGTTATCGGGTAGACGGGTATAACCTCCACCCTGCTGAGCTTCACGCCCCACGCCGCTGCCTCATTCCCATCCATCATCTTGGTGAAGCTCATCCTTCATTCCTCCCTAACCATCTTTATGGCGTCGACGGGGCATTCATTAGCGCAGATCCCACAGCCCTTACAGTATCTAAGGTCGAAGAGGACTCCCCGCTCGGTGAGTAGGGCTGTCCCCTCCGGGCAGAAGGTCTGGCATAGGCCGCATCGAATACACTTCTCATTATCCACCTCAGGCCTGAAGGCCCTGACGAATTGTACGCTCACGGCTCCCACACCTCCACCTCATCATAGCCCCGTCTACAGGCCTCGACGTTGAGCTCCCCAATCCTATCGGGGAACTGCTCCTTGATGGCTTCATAGAGTGACCCAACTTTAACCCAATTCGTGGCTCTGCTGATGGCTCCCAGCATCACCGTATTCGTAATCGGTATGGCCCTCGGGCCGAAGATGTCCGTGGAGATAGCCGTGGCGTCTACCGTCGCCACCTTGGAGAGCTCGACGCCTAGATCCACCTCCTCCGGTTCACCTCTGTAATTCAAGATGGCGACACCGCCCTCCTTAAGCCCCCTCCTAGTCCCCTCAACCTTTATCAAGGCTGGATCGAGGACGACGATAGCATCGGGCTCGTAGATGCCGCAGGTTCTCCTTATGGGTCTCTCATCGATTCTGAGAAAGACCGTTACCGCTCCTCCTCTCCTCATTCCTCCATAGACGGGGATCTTCTGCGTCCACTTTCCCTCCTTGAAGGCCGCCTCCGCGAGGAGGAGCGCCCCAAGGACGGCGCCTTGCCCTCCCATGCCATGGAACCTTATTTCAAGCATCTTCTATCCCTTCATCTACTCTAGGTAGATAAAGGCACCGTTCTATGTTCTAGAACGTCTGTTCAAATGCCTAGTATTATCTCAACTCGGTATCTTTGGGATAAGCGAAATGAAGACTCGTAGCAGTGGGATTGAGATTCTCCTCGTCACCATACTGTTCATAGGTTGGTGCGGCTGGCTGATATATTGGTCGCCTAAACCTCCAGAGTCCGAGGGGCTCCTAGATCGCTTTAACTCCTATGAGGATCTCCTAGAGTATCTAAGAACTCATGGTGAAGATCATACATTCCATAGACGCCGGATTATAGGCCCTATGATCCTCGTGTTTGAGAGCGATATAGCGGCTAAGGACGCGGCCTCCTCCCTCTCATCGACGCCTGAATACTCTACCACGAATGCACAGGTGGCGGGGGTTGATGAGGCCGACGTGGTGAAGACCGATGGCCGATACCTTTACATCGCTTCGAGGTGCAACGTAACCATTCTAAGGGCCTATCCACCGGAGGAGATGGAGCTTCTCTCCACCATCACCCTAAACTTCTCGGTGGTCGGCCTCTACATTTACGGCGACTACCTCGCCATCCTCTACTACCGTCATCCCTTCCATATAATTCTAGAGTATAGAGAGGGGAGGATCAAGCCGATTCCATCGATCTGGTGTGGTGAGACCCTGATAGAGGTCTATGACATCTCGGATCGACGATGCCCAAGGTTTCTCAGCCGAATAGCCTTCGACGGTGACTACCTCGGCTCAAGGATGGTGGACGGCTACCTATACATGGTGGTGAGCAAGCCCGCGCTCCTCCTAAACGAGAGCTACGTCATCCTACCTAGGATAACTGTCGACGGAGAGATCTTAGAGGTGAGAGCTGAGGAGATTTACTACCATAATGAGACGGAGGAGGCTGATGCCTTCACCACCATAGCCTCCATAGACCTCCTTGAGCCGGGGGTCAAGCCTCAGCACCTCACTTTTCTCCTAGGCTCAGCTTCAGAACTCTATGTCTCCAAGGGGAACCTCTACATCACCATCCCCGAATATCTCAAAGCCTCTAGATGGTTTAGGGAGTGGACCTCGATCCATAGGGTGAGCTTTAAGAGAGGTCTCATCCTCTACGAGGCGGCGGGGAGGGTTCCTGGAAGAGTCCTAGATCAGTTCTCCATGGATGAGTATGGAGGCTATTTCAGGATCGCCACCACCAGCTGGGTGAGAGATCCCGCTAAAGGCAGATCGATCCAGGTGAACAACCTCTACATCCTAGACTTAAATCTCGAAGTTGTCGGCTCCTTGGAGGGATTGGCGCCGAACGAGGAGATACACTCGGCTAGATTCATGGGGGATCGCTGCTACCTAGTCACCTATCGCAGGGTTGATCCCCTCTTCACCCTTGACCTCTCAGATCCCGAGAGGCCCAGAGTATTGGGGAAGCTGAAGATTCCTGGATATTCCGACTATCTACATCCATATGGCGAGGATCTGCTCATAGGCGTCGGGAAGGAGGTCATCGTGGAGGATGACTCTTCCTATGAGCGCGGAGTTAAGGTGGCCATCTTCAACGTATCGGATCCCACTAAGCCGATGGAGATGGCTAAGATCGAGCTGGGTGGATGGGGCTCAGATACACCTGTGAGATGGGAGCATAAGGCCTTCCTCCTCATCGAAGACCGAGACCTCCTAGTGATCCCGGTGTCTATAAACGATTGGAGAGCTCCCTTCGAAGGCTATTGGCAGGGGGCTGTCGTCCTGAAGCTCTCACCCCGAAGCATAGAGGCCGTGGGCTGGATCACCCATATGGATGGAGGGAAACCGCTGAATCCCCGGTGGGAGGTGAGGAGGGCCCTATACATCGGCGACTATCTATACACCATCTCCGAGGGCTTGGTGAAGGCTAATAGGCTGGTGGATCTCGCTGAGGTGGCAGTTGTCAAGGTCACTTAGGCCTCTCAGCTTCTCTCAGCCTCCCCGTTAAGGCCTCCTCGATGACTAGTGGGATCCTGTCGATGAGATCGAGGGGGGATAGGTGATAACCCTTCTCCCTGTAGGCTAGGTCTCCAGCATAGCCGTTGATGAAGGCTCCGGCCACAGCTGCCTCGAAGGGCTCTGCGTCCAGGGCCATATAGGCCGCCACGATGCCTGAGAGCACATCTCCCGTTCCACCGACCGTCATCCCCGGATTCCCCGTTCTGTTGAAGCGGGTGTATCCCCCGTCGCTTATGATGTCCACATGGCCCTTGAGCAGGATGACGGCTCCAAGCCTCTCAGCCTCCTCCTCTACGATCCGCCCCCTCTCCCAGAGGCTTCCTCTCGCCTCTCTACCTGTTAGAATCCTGAACTCCCCTCCATGGGGAGTCAGCACTATCGACCCCCTGAATCCCCTATCTAGCTTCGCCACGGCCTTAAGGCCATCTGCATCGATGAGAGTTGGGATACCCCTCTTCTCAACCTCGTCTAGGAGGCTGTCCACGGCCTCAACTGTTTTTTCATGCACCCCCAGGCCGGGGCCGACGACGATGGAGTCAACCCTCTCTATGTGGGGGAGGAGCTCTTCAACGCCCTTAGGGGTTAGATGCCTCCCCCTAAGCTTTATGGTGATGAGAGTAGGGGAGTAACTGGCTATGATGTCGGCAGCCGACTCCGGGGCGGCAACATAGACGAGGTCTACGCCGACGGCGTAGGCGGCGAGAGCTGAGAGGGCTGGAGCCCCTGTATAGGTCTCGGAGCCTCCGATGATGAGCACCCTCCCGAAGTCCCCTTTATGGGCCTCCGGGGGCCTGGGCCTCGAGGCGAGGTAGACATCTCCCGGACCTGAGAAGAGTTCCGCTTCCGGTGGGATGCCTATAGGCTCTATGAGGAGCTCCCCCAGATACCTCCCTGCCTTCTTAAACCCCTTCTTAGACTTGTGGAGCGTTATGGTTAGATCCGCCTCGACGACGACTCCCTCAGCCCTCCCGGTGTCGGCCTCCAGGCCTGATGGGAGATCTACGGCGACCTTGAAGGCTTCGGAGCCATTTATCATCTCCACCATCTCCCTATAAGGCGATTTTAGGGCTCCCCTAACTCCGGTACCCACTAGGGCGTCTATGATGACATCAGCCTCCGGAAGCCTGATCTCCGAGGAGTCTTTGATGATCTCTAGTTGTAGGGTTAGCTCCATCGCCTTCACCGCCTCCAGGTTCCTCCTCGTCTCCTCCACCCTGATCCAAGATGGGTCTCCGAGGAGGATGACGTGAACCCTATAACCCCTTGAGGCTAGATGCCTGGCGGCGGCCAATCCATCTCCACCGTTTCCCCCAAGGCCGCAGACCACCAGAACCCTGCTTTCAGGGTTGAATCTCTCCGCTATAGTCTTCGCTATGGCTCGCCCAGCGTTCTCCATCATCTGGAGCCTTGAGACCCCTAGGTATTCGGCGTTCATCTCCACAGCCCTCATCTCTCTGGATGTTAGGCTCTCATCGAGGATCAAGGCTGTTCAAAACCCTTTAGCCCCGATGGGCTTTAAGCCTCTCGTCCTCCTAACCCTTTTTAATCGTCGATCAGGAGAGGTTTAAGCTGGCGTTGCTTCTCAATGCAATAAATCCCCGTATAGGAGGAGTCCTCATTCGAGGTTCAAGGGGAAAGAGCACGGCTGTGAGAGCCTTCGTCGATCTCCTACCCGAGGTGGAGGTGGTGGCTGACTGCCGTTTCAGATGCAACCCTCACGACCCGACAAATATGTGTGAACTCTGCCGCTCAAGGCTTAGGCGAGGTGAGAAGCTGCCCATTGAGAGGAGAAAGATGGAGATCGTCGAGCTCCCCATAGGGGCAACGGAGGATCGAGTCGTTGGGACGCTCGACATCGAGAAGGCCATTAGAGAGGGAGTTAGGGCCCTGGAGCCTGGGATACTCTCCCAGGCGAATCAGAACCTCCTATACATCGATGAGATAAACCTCCTCCCCGACCATATAGTCGACTGCATTTTGGATGCGGCGGCT